>JBBFLL010000005.1:0-120057 GCA_037479045.1 Brevinematales bacterium
CCCATTGTTAAATATGTGTTATTATATTTAACATACAAATATTTGTCAAATATTATAGCGGAGCTAAGCAGATATGCTAAATTACCCCGTCAATCCCCACCCCAAACCCCAACCTTCAACTTTAAACTTTGAACTTTATAACTTTCCAACTACCAAAAAATATTAACTATCCGATTTCGTCTCAACACTATCTACAATCTTCTCGGCTTCATCAAAGGCCACACTTACGACCTTTGAAACGCCAAGCTCTTCCATTGTTACTCCATAGAGAGCATCACATATCTCAAGAGTTGATTTTGAGTGGGAAACTATTATAAACTGACTTGTGTCTTTAAAATCTTTAAGTAAAGATTTAAACCTTTCTATATTATCATCATCAAGAGGAGCATCCATTTCATCAAGAACTACAAAAGGCGTTGGCTTAAGATAAAGTATTGAAAAAATAACCGCTATAGCAACAAGTGCCCTCTCTCCTCCTGAAAGTAACGAAATAGACTGAAATTTTTTACCGGGTGGTTCTGCCATTATGTTTATACCACTATTCAAAATATCATCTTTATTCTCAAGAATAAGATCAGCTCTACCACCATCAAAAAGCCTTGCAAATATTTTTTTGAAAGCCTTTCGGATCTCTTCAAAAGATGTCGCAAATTTCTCTTCACTCTTCTGGTTTGTCTCCCTTATGAGGTTTTCTATATCAGAGATAGCCCTTTCTATATCTGCTTTCTGAGATGACAAAAACTCAAGCCTCTCTCTTGCATTTTGATATTGCTCAATAGCAAGAAAATTTATTTCCCCAAAATTTTGCATCATTTCTCTACATAAATTTATTTCTCTTGACAAAACTTCAAAATTGTCATCATCTTTAACTACAACAGTTTCTATCTCAACATTAAAATTCTTAAATACATTTTCTCTCAAAGTTTCAAGAAAAACCTTTCTCTCAGAAATTGCATTCTCAATATTAAATATACTTCTCTCAAGTTTTTGATAGTTTGAATCAAGTTCTTTTATTTCAGCTTCAAAAAACTTTCTCTCTTTATCATAACCTTCAAGATTTGTTTTCAAAATCTCCAGTTCTTTGCTTAATTCTTCAAGTTTTAATTTTACAACCTCATTTTCTTGTGTTTCTATTTCTATTCTTTTATCAAGTTCCTTTATAACTTCTTCTGTATTTTGCCTATCTTTCTCATATCCTTCTTTCATTTTTTCTATTTCTATTATTTGAGATTCTATTCTTTTTAATTCAACACCTACAGATTTTTTCTTTTCTTCAAGCCTTGTAAAATCTATTTTTACTTTATTGAGTTCGTCATAGTAAGAAGATCGTTCCTCTCTTAACACAAATATCTTATCCTCGTATTCATCAATAAGTTTCATTATTGACTCAAGTTGAATCTGCTTTGTCTTAACAGTATCCGATAGATTTGTTATTTGCACTTCTACAAATTTTATCTCTTCTGTAGATGTTTTAATTCCTTCTTCAAGTTTGTTTTTTTCTTTTAATAAATTATTATACTCAAATTCGGCTCTGTTATAATTTTTTTGAATCTCTTCTCTTATAGATGAAAGCTCTTTTATTTTTTCAGCCTTTCTTTCAAGTAATTCTCTATTTTCTTGAATATTCTTTCTATGTGCTTCAATATTATTTTGAATTTCTTCTTTTTTGAGATATCCTTCTTCGTCGTTATAAATTATACTTAATATTTTTTCATAGTGTTCTTTGTAATCTTTAAAGAACAGATTCAATTTATCAAGAAGTGCTAAAATATTCTCTTTATCCTTCCCACTTTCTACACAATTTCTTAATTCACTCATTAACTCATCAAGTTTGTTCTCATACTCCCCTTTGTTATTCAAGAATTTTTTAAGTTCTATAGCCTGCCTTTCGAGAGATGAAAGTATTACTTCATCAAGTTTTTTAAGTTCTTTTTCAAGATTTGTTATACTTTCTTCAAGGGCTTTGTTCTCTTTTTTTATTTCATCTTCTATTTTTCTATTTTCTTCAAGTTCTTTTGCAAGGTTTTCTGACTCTTCTTTCAACTTATCAAGTTCTTTCTTTTTTATCTCAAGTTGAGATGTTTTATCTTCTAACTCAAGTTCAATAGATTTATTTTTATTCCATTTTTCTTCAAGGCTATTTCTTAAATTATCAAGTTTTGTTTGAGAAGATATAAGCTCTGACTTCACCCTATCGATGTCATCTTTTGAAACAATTCTATTAAATCCAAGGGCTTTTGATCTCTCAAGAAGCTCTGCATCTATCTTCTTTATTTCAGACTGAAAACTATCTATTTTAGCCTGAAGTTCTGAAAGTTTTTCTCCCACTTCTTCTTTCTCTTCTTCAAGTCTATCAAACTCTTTCATCTTTTCTTCAAGTTCTTTTCTTAAAGCCTTTTCCCTTAACAAACCTTCCTCAAGTTTAGACCCCATATTCTTGAGTTGATTAGACAGAAGATTTTTTTTATCAATATACCCTGAAATTCTTACATTTGCTTCACCAAAAGATTTTTCAAGCCGAGAATGTTCATCTTTAAGGTTATTAAGTTTATTTTCAAGTGATATAATGCTATTTTCTATTTCTATAAGACGAGCTTCTTTTTTTTCCTTTTCTGACAAAAGATTGCTCAATTTTTTTAATGTTTCTTCTTTTTGTTTTGTTTTTGCTTCTATTTCTTTTTTGAAATTCAAAGCTCTTAAAGCCTCAAATCTCAGCTCAAAATCTTTAAGTTTAAGTTTAAGCTCATTATAGCTTCTTGCAACCTCTGCCTGAGTCTTAAGACTTTCGACCTCTTTTTCAAGATTGATTATGAGATCGTTTACTCTTTCGAGATTTTGTCTTGAATTTTCAAGTTTTTTTTCAGCTTCTTCCTTGCGAAATTTAAATTTTGAAATACCAGCGAAGTCTTCAAAAAGTATTCTCCTTTCCTCTGGAGATTCCGAAAGTAGTCTATCGATTTTCCCCTGTTCAAAAATTGCATAACTATCACGACCAATACCTGTATCAAGAAAAAGTTCTACTATATCTTTAAGCCTTACTTTTGATTTATTTATAAAATATTGCCCTTCACCAGAACGAAACATCCTTCTTGTAATCTCAACTTCTGAGTATTCAACTGGCAACCATTTTTTCTCATTGTCAAACACTAAAGAAACTTCTGCCATACTTCCGGGAAGTCTATTTTTAGTCCCATTGAATATAACATCTTCCATCTTCTCTCCACGAAGACTTTTTGCACTCTGCTCCCCTAAAACCCACTTTATTGCTTCAACTATGTTTGATTTACCAGATCCATTTGCCCCAACAATTCCAGTTATTCCATCGACGAGTTCAATTTCAGTCTTTAATGGAAAAGATTTGAACCCCTGCAGTGTTATTGATTTTAAGTATCTTGCCATTTTAACTCCCAAAATAAATAAAAAGTGGTATAGCTTTCTACTATACCACTTTAAAATTATATTAGAGAAATGACTTTTTGTCAAAAATAAAAAAGGCTACCAACTGGTAGCCTTTTTTATCACTTATTAGCTTCTTGAGTTCTCTTCTTCTCTTGTTGATATAGATATATATTTTCTATAAGCCTTCTTTCCTCAGCTTCCTGTCTTCTTAACATTCTCTTTGTAATAATGCCCCATACCTCTTCATCTTTAATATCATCTTCACTATCAACAAAGTATGGTGTGTATTCTATTTCCATATTTGCAATATAAGTTACAAAATCTCCTCCAATTTGATCTGCTGGTCTATAAATTACAAACGAATCAAATACAAGATAAGGTATATCATAAGGATAAAGTGGTTCCCTCTTTAATTTTTTCGCATTAATATTCTCTGTGAAATTTGGGTTTGTAAATGTAAGTTTTCTCCAACCATCAAAATAAAGCCAGCCCATAAAGAATTCATGAATGTTTTCAAACCTATCTTTCATTCTTATAGCAAGTCCAAAGTTAAAATTTCTACCATTTACCCACACAGATACGCTCTTGACTTCTGAAACATTAGGAATAACACCATTCTCAGCATTTATAAATTGTCCATTTGTATCATAAATTTTTATTGGAAATGGAGGCTTGATTAAAGCATAAGAATTATTATTCCATTTTGGGAAATGTATTCTTACACCGAGAGTATTTCCAAATCTCTGGCTTTTTACACTTTTACAATAGCTTAAAATTTTATTTTTTATATCACCAGAACTTTCTCCAAGTTCAACATCCCAATTATTAAGCATATAATCTTCATATCCTACAACCAGTTTAGGATAACCATCTACATTAGTTATATAACTTTCTTTAGGATCTGTAAATTGAGCTTTAATTTTCTCATCATAGGTGTTAAAGTCTATAATTGTTCTCCTGATAGCCGAAAAACCATCTACCATCAAAAAAGTTAACAAAAGAATGCTTAAGGAAATTATTTTCTTCATAGATTTATCTCCCTTTTTATGTTTTTACATTTTATTTAATCGGCATAAACAAAAATTGGTTTATTTTTTTCTCTTTTTTTCTTGATTAAATTTATTTTTGCTTTAAAATTTATTTATCAACTTAAAAGGAATTTCTATGAAGAATGTTTTTTTAAAATTCTCAATAGGCCGAACTTTCATCGTAAAAAAAGAGCTTGATTCTAAAAATGGTAATATTCCCTACATATTACTATTTGAAAGAGATAAATTAACAAAATATTTTGAAATCTCAGAAAAAAGTTTAGAAACCTATAAGGCATTTTATTTAGCTCCAAGGCCTATAGGTATAGAAACAATAACTAAAAGCTGGAATTATTTTAATGTCATTTTACTCGATAATGAAGAAATTAAAAATATTTTCATCCAAAAAATCTGTCCCAAGATAGGAGAAATAAGTTTGCCAGATTTTTTAATTCTAATTGAAGAGGCTCCTCAACCAGACAGCATGGTTATAGAAATAAATAAAAAATTTTGCTCAGTATTCTACATAGAGGTTAATAAAACATTGGTGCCTGTAACTTACGCACCTTTTAACTATACTCATCTATCTCTTGATTCAGAAGTAAAAAAAACAATTCTATCTTTCGGTAATGAGAAAAATTTTACAATGTCAGTTTTAAAAAACAATGAAATAACTATATCACCAAATTTTGGAGAATTATCTAACCTATATGAACTTGATGCTCTTGAATTTTTAATAAAATCCATAGTCTCAAATGAAAAAAATAACATAACTTATTTACAGGAAGAGGATTCTTACTCAATTATAAATAATCTGCCCATAAGACACCACAATCAAAAAAATATCTTTACTGTAAATCATATTGAATCACATTTTGTAAATCTACTTTATGACAACAATATAAAAGAAAAAATCATCGGAATCATATACGATAGCATAAGCTATGACACAAAAGATGAAATCGCTGGTAGCAATATAGTTTTAGGAGATATTAACAATTTTCAGGCTATAGGAAAATGGAAACCTCTCCCCCTTCCTGGTGGAGATATTGCAAATATAGAGCCATGGAGAATAGCACTTGGAGCCTTGAAAGAACTTTTAAAATCAGACCTCGAATCCCTTGAATTACCGATAATTAAAAGTGTAAAAGATAATCCACATTATAGCTATCTATTTGATGCCATTAATAAAAATGTAATATCATACTCATTATCATCAAGTATGCATCATATAATTGCAGCTATTGGTGAAATTTTATTTTTTGAAGGAAGTGTTAAAAACTTTGATTTCTTTGAAATGATGGTCGATGAAACAATTAAATCTGAAATAAATGAATATTACGATATACCAATAATAAAAGAAGAAGAAATATATTTAATCGACACTTACGAACTTATAAGAAATGTTTTAAAGGATGTATTTGAACAAAAGGATAGAAGGCTTATTTTTGGAATTGCTTTAAAATCAATACTTTTGAATACCATAAAACTTCTCAAGACTATCTCCAAAGAACATTCTATAGATAAAATTGGAATTTCTGGAGAACTTTTTAAACATCCAAATATTTTGCAAACAACCATAAAAACACTTGAGAAAGAAGGTTTCAATGTTATTTTACCGAAACATATACCACTTGATGATTCAGCAATATCCGTAGGTCAGATAATCGCATTTTTGCATCAGGCTTAAGCTGTCATCTCAGAGAGTCTTAATATCAATCTCACAAGGTTTATAAGATCATCAAACTCTATGTATTCTCCGGTAGAGTGAATATTCATCATTCCTATGGAGAGAGTAAGTGCTTTTATGCCATTTTGATTATAAATATTCGTATTACTTCCTCCACCTGTTTTTTCATAGGAAGGTCTTATGCCCATAGAAAGGAGAGCACTCGTCACATATTCTACAACTTCATCATTTATAGAATATTTAAAACCTTTATACATTTCCTTAAGTTCAAATTCTATGTCTAAAACTTCTTTTTTGTAATCTGATACAAGTTCCTCTATCTTTTTCTTAATCTTTTCAATATAATCAAGTGAATGAGACCTGAACTCCCCTTCAATTTCACAATTTTCAGCAACAATATTTGTTGCCTTTCCACCCTCTATTACTCCAACATTTGCAACAGTATCTTTATTTATTTTCCCTTGAGGCAATTTCAAAACTATCTTTGAAGCAACCTTTATCGCATTGATACCCTTTTCAGGTTCTATCCCAGCATGGCTTGCCTTACCTATAACCTTTATCTTATATTTATAATGATATGGTGCTGCCACAACTATTCTTCCAACCTTATCATGAGAATCAAGCACAAACCCAAAATCTGGCTTAATGAGTGAAAAATCGAAATGCTGAATGCCAACAAGTCCTATTTCCTCAGCAGAAGTAAATAGAAAATATATATCCCCGTGTGGAAAATTCTTACTTAAAATTTCTTCTATAGCCACTAACATTGCAGCGACAGCCGCCTTGTCATCAGAACCAAGAATCGTATTACCAGAGCTAACTATTTTATTTTCATCGTAGTTAACTATTGGCACTATCCCTCTACCGGGTTCAACAGTATCAACATGGGCATCAAAAAAGATTGATTTTGCATTTTTCGTATTTGCTGGAATTTTTACTATCAAATTTCCTGAAGAGACTCCAAGCTCCTCAATACTATATTCTTGAAATATTTTTTCACAATTCAAATGAGAAAGTCTATTTCCAATATAGTCAAAAACTTTCTTTTCTTCAAGAGAAATACTATCTATTTTTACAAGTTCTACAAACTCATTAATAACCTTTTCTTTCAAATTCATAAAAGTTTCCTTCAAAAACTTTTTTAATAACAAATTCCCTTTTTAATTAAATTTTCGGCAAGTTCGAGATCAAACTTTGTTGTTATCTTAATGTTGGTTTCTTCCCCATTTATAACAAAAACTTCTTTCCCCATACAATAAAGAAGCTGAGAATCATCTGTAAAATCTATTTTTCCTTCTGAAAAAGCCATTTTGTGAGCATCATAAATAAGATTGTAATCAAAAAGCTGTGGCGTCTGTATTAAAAAAACCTCTTCCCTTGGGATATAACCTTTTATAATCCCTTTTTCCACCCTGCACATAGTTGAAAAAGAAGGAATAACAGGAATAACAGCCTTTTTAGTTAAAACAACCTTAAACATTTCTTCTATCAAATGTTGACTGACAAGAGGCCTTGCACTGTCATGTATAGCAACATAATCAATATTTTTTTCATACAAACTTTCAAGCCCATTTTTCACAGAAAGTTGCCTCGTTTCTCCACCAGCAACAACCATCAATCCATAAGTTGACTTCAAACTTTCAACAAAATCTGGATGAGAAACAATAACAACCTCATCAACCACCCTACCAAATTTATCAATACTATACTCAATTATAGGCTTTTCTAATAAGCTAACAAATTGCTTTGGCTTTTCACCACCAAATCTTTTTCCAGAACCACCAGCAAGTATTATAGCAGCTTTCTTCATAACCCTATTTTTGAGGTAATAATGGCAATGAACTCTCTTGAGAACTTTCCTGAGAACTCTCTGATTGTGCTTCTTTCTGAGTTGTTTGTTCTGTATTTTGTAAACCCTGAACCTGAGGCCTTCCCAATTTATATTCTCTCATCTTGATATAACCAAGAGCCAAAGCAAAAACAAAGAAAGCTGCAACCATCCACTTTGTAATCTTTACCAATACTTCGTTGGTTTTAGCACCAAAGACACCAGTTGCAAAATCACTGCCAAACATACCTGACTGAGCACCACTACCAGTCTGCATAAGAATAAGAGGTATAAGAAGCACAACAACTATTATGAATAAAACTAAAAATATTGTAAACCACATCTATTTCCTCCATCTACCTTTAAAATTCATCTCCTTATTTTAACACATTTAAATTATTCTGTAAAATATTTTTTTCTACAATTTTTTTTGCAATATTTCCTTTTTTGCAACATAATGAAGTATAAAATATACTATATTAGTATATTTTTAAGGAGGATTTTATGAAAAATTTTATGATGTCAATATTTGTGCTCGTTTTGATTTTCTCGTGTGCATCTAATCCATCAGGTGGAGGAGGTGGAGGTAGTTCATCTCTTGTAAATCAAAACAATCCTTCTCAGACACTTGAAAACACACCAGATTTAAAGCTTAAGCTTAAAGATATGCCTGATAGTCTTTCAGATGAATCTTTAAAACTTAAAAGCATCCTTAAAGAAGCTCTTACTATGCCAATTACCAATATTCCTGATGTAAAAGGTTTCGCATGGTTTATGATGGCATCATTCCTTCAGAATGCTGGATATATGCAAAATACACTTGCAGAACTAAAACAATTTGCAAAAGAATATCAAATTCCACTCAATCAAGCTATAACCTTGTATGAAGATCAACAAAACGGAATTTCTTATAAGGTAAAAGTAACAACTGATGGAGGTAGTGGATTAAGGTATTATTTTATTATTAATATGATTGGCTTTTCAATTAAATATTATATTCATATCTATCCTGTTTCAACTTCAATAGCCGGTGAGTTTATATACGAAATTGACTATAATGGAGAAACTTTCAGAATGTTTGCCTCTTTTGATGGTTCTACAGGTAATGTAGAAAATTCATTAAATACTTCTGAAGAAGCCTTTTTCTACAAAGTCAACTGGTTATCCAGTGATAGTGTAAAAATAATAGTAGGAAGTCAGTTCCCTCAAAGTGGAGCAAATTTCATCATAGCCGAGGGAAATAATAACAGTGGTGGGGTTTTGTTTGTAGACACAGATGATGAGGAAAGATATTATGAGTATTATAATAATAAAGGCGGATTAGTCTTTCAAAGATATTCAACACCTAATATTCAAGTTAATAAGAGTTTACTTAAGTATCTTTCTTTAGCCCAAAGTTATAGCTCATATACTATGACAAGAAACCCAACAAACACAAATTATATTAATCAATCGGGGTGGAGCTGGGGTGATTTAACAAATGATATCAGTATAACAAATATCTACTACAGTTGGTGGCTTGACCAAAATAATGACAACACATACAACGCAGGCGACATTCCAATAAATATAACTTATGAATCAGCTTATAGCTGGAATAGCATTTATAATTGCATTGTTCCGGTAGATGCTCCATTCTATTACTGGAATGACGCAAATGGCCCTGTTTACTTTGTATTCAACGAAACCAATATTGTTTCAACTATGAGTAACAAACTCGAAACTTTATATAATCAATGGAAAAATACAAATATAATAACTTACATTACTAATAGGCAAATTCCAAATCCAGAAAATTTCCCGCAATAATAAACAAAGTGGGCTGATCTTCAGCCCACTTTTATTTTAATCCTCAAAAATTATATTAAATTTTCAAGAAAATAGTTGCTATAATCCGAAAATAATTTATAATTTATTCAACAACAATATTCCTTCTAAGAAAGGAGGTTTTTATGTCATTATCTACAGAAGATGAAATAAAAATACTGAAAGCAGAAAATGAAGATTTAAAAAAGCAACTTGCAGAAGCAAATAAAATAATAGAAATGTATGAAAAAGTTTCAAATCTCACAAAACTAGAAATTATGGATAGAGATAACTTACTTAAAGCTCATGAGATTGTTCAGGATATCACACGTCAGGAACTTCTCGAAAAAGATCAACTCATTAAAGCTCATGAAGTTGTAGAAGATCTCTCAAGAAAAGAGCAAATGGAAAAAGATAGAGAAATAGAAGCATTTGAAATCACAGAAGAACTTTCAAGGCAGGAACAGATTGAAAAAGAAAAAACCATCGAAGCATTTGAAAGAGCAATGGAACTTGCAAGAAGTGAGATACTTACAGAATCAGAAAATAGAGAGAAAAAACTTCACCAGCTACTTACCTTGCTTGATGCTTATGAAAAAATAGAAGACCTTCACATTCAAGAAAACATAATGAATGACAAAACAATAAAGGCTTATGAAATACTCGATGAATTCACAAGAAAGAAAATGATAGAACTTTTAAGCATTATAAAGGCTTTTGAGGTTTTACAGGATTATACCAGAAAAGAAAGAATCACAGAAGACAAAATAATTCAGGCTTATGAGCAGGTTGAAGAACTTGCAAGACAGGAACTTATAACCCTTGACAGAATAAATAAAGCACACGAAATTGTAGAAGAACTTGCAAGAAAAGAATTACTCGATAGAGAAAAAATAAATGAAGCATATGAAATCGTAGAAGACCTCACAAGAAAAGAAATAAAAGAAAAAGACAAGATAATAGCCGCACATGAAATTGTAGAAGAATTGTTCAGAAATGAACTTCTTGACAAAGAAAACTTAAGCAAAGCCCATGAAGCTGTTCAGGAACTTGCCAGAAGAGAATTGATAGAAAAGGACAGAATAATAAATGCATACGAAATTTTACAGGAACTTTCAAGAAATGAACTTATAAGCAAAGAAAAAATAAATCAGGCTTATGAAATAATAGAAGAAATGACAAGAAAAGAAATGATGGAAAAAGATAAAATAAACAAAGCACACGAAATTGTAGAAGAATTGATGAGAAAAGAATTGATTGACAAAGAGGAAATAAACAAAGCTCACGAAGTTGTAGAAGAAATGGCAAGAAAAGAGCTTATAGAAAGAGATGGCTTAAACAAGGCTCATGAAATTGTTGAAGAACTTATGAGAAGAGAAATAATAGAAAGAGACAAAATAAACGAAGCCCATGAGATAGTAGAAGAATTAAATAGACAAGAATTACTGGAATCAAAACATAAGTCTAATTAAGTATAAAATATGGATATGCAAATTGGGTGGCTATCCAGCTAAAAACTTCCTCATTTTCTTTAGAAGTAAAGCATTTTATATCCTCAATGAGGAAAATTATCAAACCACCATAGAGTTTATTTTTAATTTTCATTGGCACTAAAAGATAAGAGTCAATATCAGGAAGCACTTTATGAAAATGAACACTATTATCAAAAGTGTCAGTCTCTCCCTTTGCTAAGGACTGACTTTCCTGAACACTCCATTCTATTTCAGTCCCAACAAGTTCTGCTGGCAAACCAATAACTTTTTTTATAACGCTTGTATCAAGAGCAGTTTCAAAAAAAAGAGCCTTTTTAACACAAAAATTTTCTTTCAATTCCAGAAAAAACGAATTAAGCATTTCATCTTTGTTTAAATTTTCAAGTTTTTTAGACAAGGAAAGTATGTTCTCAAGTAATTCGATTTTTTTGTCATACTCTCTTTCGGTTTGAAATATCTTTTTTGATATTAAACTTTTTATCTCAATGAGTTCATCTTTTGAAAGATTTTGCCCCTCATAAATTTCTTCAAGTCTATCAAGTCTATCAGATATAAGAAGTTCAAGGTATTTTTGAGCCTTTTTTCTAAGCCCCATATTTACTCCATTCAAATTCCAAGTTTATCAAGAATCTTGACATAAAGATCATAATATTCTGACTTAGCAAATTCTTTGATTTTATCCTCTGGTAATTCTTCTAAAAGATTGTCAAGATATTTGAGAACAGTTTTTAACTCCTCTTTCGTCTCTGGACTTAAAGATTCAAGTTTATCTTCAATGACACCAGCACTTTCGGAAAAAGATTTACCCGGCTCTGGTTCTTCAAAAATATTGTCAATACCTTCAATCTCTATGCCTTCAGGAAGCCCAGCTTCACTCTCATCAGTTCCATATACTTCAAGAGATGCAGGTTCCTTCAATGAATCTTTAAGTTCAACATCGCTAGAAAGTTCATCAACAGCTATCTCTATATTTTCTCCTTCAGAAGAAGGCATCCTTTCTTCAATACTTTCTTCAGAAACTTCTATGTTATTTAATTCTTCAAGAGAAAGTGCAATAGGCTCGTCTTCTTCAACTTCAGCAACATCTGGTATAACAGAAAGATCAAAGGTAAAATCTTCTTCTTTTGCCATTTCTTCTTCCACTTTTTCTGGAGAAATAAGCTCTTCCTTTTCTTCTTCAACAATAGCAACTGGTTCTTCTTCCTGTTTTTCTTCTTCAATTATTGGAATTTCTGAGCTTTCTTCTGGAGAAATATTTATCTCTTCAAGAGGAATTTCTTCAAGTTTTATTTCATCTATATTATCAAACCCTACTCCACCAAAATCTTCTTCTTTAGTTGGTTCTACGGCTTCTTCAAAAACCTGAGGGGTTTCAACAGGGGCTACTTCTTTTTCTTCAAGCTCAAACTCAACAGGTTTCTCAAATTTTTGCTCTGGAATACTCTCTGGCTCTTCAAATTTAATTTCTTCTTCTGGCTTTTCTTCCACATACTTAGATAACTCACTGCCATAAATCAAATTATCAAGTTCATTTCCATCTATTGAAACTATAGAGTCTTCTTCCGTTATACCCTTTGACTCCTCTGGAATTTTATCTAATTCACTTTCTACACTTTTTAATTCATCTTGTTCTGGGATAGATGGTTCCTCTACTTTTTCAAGTTCATCTATCGTTTCGCCAATATCACCTATACCACTAACTTCCTCTGATATTTCTCCAGTGGTATCAATCCCCTCTGGTGATGTAAATTCACTTTCCGTCTCTTCTGCAAGTTTATCAAGATCAACAGTATTTTCTTCAATAATATCATTGAGATCTGTTTCGGAAATTGTTATTAACTCCTCTTCTGGCTCCTTAAGCAATTCAGCAGCATCAATAGAAAGATTAGAATCCTCTGTAGTTAAATCCACACTTTCTGCTTTAATTTCAGATTTGTCTACTTTTATATTTGCATCTTTAATCTCAAAAGTAACATTCTCAAAGGTAATATTAGGTGGAACACTTCCTCCACCAAAACCCTGTGGTTGACTTTGTGATGCTTGAGAAGGAAAATTTTCTCCACCAAAAACCTCAGGTTTTGACAGCTCTTGAGTAGGTACTGCTTGACCGCCTGAAATTCCTCCTGAAACTCCTCCACTCGAAACATTTCCTCCACTTACATTAATAGGAGCTGCTTGCTGATAAATATTTACAGTCTCTGCTTTAATATCAGAAGGACCGCCGCTAACTCCACCACCGCCGGAAATATTAAGATTTTCTATTTCTACTCCTGTAGCTTTTGAAAGTTCATTTAAATCACCCGAACTTTCTATTTCTTCCTCATCAAGTTCCTCAGTTTCTAAAAAAGCTCTCTCGTCATTCTTGTCAATCGTTATTGTCTCTATATCCATATCTACCAAAAAATCATCAAGCAATTCAATCTTTTCATCCGGCATTTTTCCACCTCGTTAAAAATATTTTATCCTGAGATATTAATTTTGTTCGCTTTTTTATCTGGAATTACATCCTTCTGGTTTTTAAGTATTTCTTCCCATGCCTCTTTAAGTATAGTTAATAATTTTATCACTTCGTTTATTATCTCTGGATTTTTCTCCAGATTAGCTTCAAGCAACCTTCTATTCATATAGATATACAAACTATAAAGATTATGTGCTATTTCACCTGCTTCAAAATTCAAAGAAGTCATAAGCTCAGTTATTATGTCCTGTGCCTTGATAATGTTATTATTAGCCACATCAAGTTTTTTTGAGAAAATTGCTTCCCTTGCAATATTTAAAAACTTAATAGCCCCAGCATAAAGCATAACAACAAGTTTAAGACCACTCGCTGTTTCTATCTCGACTTCTTTATAGTTCTTATAACCTTCTGTCATACAAAATCCTAAAAGTGTTTTTAGATAAATCGGCATTGCCTGTTTACTTCTTAAGACTTATTCGATTTTTTTTGAAACAGTCTTTTTATACTAAAATAGTAATTTTTTATTCTTTTTAAGTCAAGATTTTTTTCGTTTTTTCTTTTTTAACTAATTCAAAAAATTGAATTACGGAAATTAATAATTAAAGTCATTCTTGACAGTTAAAAAAAATTATAATAAATTTATATTAGTCAGACTGTCTTATTGAGTTTAAAAAATTATTGAGAATTAATAAAATTTTAATGAAAAAATTTGAAATTTAATTTAAAATCAAATATAATATAAACCTGTAGGGAGAGTAGATGGATTGTATATTCTGTAAAATTGCATCAAAAGAAATTAAGTCTTCTATAGTATATGAAGATGAAAGTGTTTTGGCATTTAATGATATCAATCCACAGGCTCCAATACATATTGTTGTTATTCCAAAAGAGCATATAGCAACACTTAACGATGTAAAAGATTTTGGGATATATGAAAAGATTTTTATTGCAATTGATAAAATTGTCAAGGATTTAAAAGTTGAAAAAGATGGATACAGAATTGTAGCAAATTGCAATAAAAATGGTGGACAAACAGTTTTTCATATTCATTTCCATATACTTGCTGGAAGGTATATGGAATGGCCTCCGGGATAAAATTTTTTTAAAATAGAGGTGATGTAGATGTTACTTATTGATTTAAAAGAAAATGAATCAATTGATTCCGCACTTAAGAAATTCAAGAAAGAAGTTGAGAAAGATGGTATTTTGACCGAAGAAAAGAAACACAGATTTTACGAAAAACCATCTGAAACAAAGAAAAAGAAAAAGGCAAGCATTGAAAGAAAAATCGCAAAGAAAGTAAGAAAACTCAAGCAGATGAGTAAGTATATTTAACCGGAGCAAAAAATGGGTTTATTTGAAGACATTCAGGCTAAATATATTGAAGCAAGAAAAAGTCAGGATAAATTTCTTTCTACTGTATTGGGGATGCTTGTTTCTGACCTGAAGTATGAGAAGATCAATAAACAAAAAGACCTCGAAGATGCTGATGTTATTTCTGTTATTCAGAAAAATCTCAAGCAAAAAAAAGAGGCTCTTGAAGAGTTTAAAAAAGCGGGAAGAAATGATCTTATATCCGATACAGAAAAAGAAATTTCCCTTCTTTCCTCTTTTCTTCCAGCAATGCTAAACGACAGTGAAATTACAGACATTGTAAAAACTGTTGTAAACGAATTATCCGCAACCTCTTCTGATGTTGGAAAGGTTATGAAAGAAGTAATGCAGAGAGTAAAGGGAAGAGCTGACGGAGCTAAAGTGAAAGAAATAGTCTCAAAAGTTTTACAAGGTTAAAAATTTATGCTTTCTGGTGTTGATAGCCTGAGAAACAATCCATATCCCGGTAGAGGAATAGTTATCGGCAAATCTACAGATGAATCCAAATGGTTTCAAATTTACTGGATAATGGGAAGAAGCGAACAAAGCAGAAACAGGGTTTTTATAGAAGAAGGAACTACAATTTATACAAAAGTTTTTGATGAATCAAAGGTTTTAGATCCAGAACTCCTTATCTATCCAGCGGTTAAGGTTGTTGACACAAAGCATATAGTAACAAATGGTAGTCATACAGACACGATAGAAAGTTTCTTTAAGAAAGGCAAAACTTTTTTTGAAGCAATGTTAGAAGAAACTTTTGAACCAGACCCACCGCATTTTACACCAAGAATAGCTGGTGTCTTTGACCAAAAAGAAAAAAATTTTTGTCTTGCTATAGCAAAATCTAAAAATGGGGTTGCATTGAGAGAGTTTTTCTGTTATGATGATTGTAAGGCTGGTGTTGGATATTGCATTCACACTTATTCTGGGAATGGAAATCCTTTGCCCTCTTTTTCAGGAGAGCCTTTTGAGGTGCCTCTTTCAGACAACATCAACGAAGTTGCAGAATTCTACTGGAATTTGCTTGATAAGGAAAATAGGATCTCTTTGCTTGTTAAAGAAATCGATATTAAAAGTAATAATATACAAACAAAAATCATAAACAAAAACAACTGAGGGAATATATGGAGCTTAAATTTACAAAAATGCAGGCTCTCGGCAATGATTATATCTTCATTAATGGCTTTGAATATCCTGAGTTGATAGATAAAGCAAAAGAATTATCAATAAAGCTATCTGATAGACGTTTTGGAATTGGTGGAGATGGAATAATATTTGCCCTTCCTTCAGACAATGCAGATTTGATGATGAGAATATTTAATGCAGATGGTAGTGAAGCAGAAATGTGTGGAAATGGTATAAGACAGCTTGCATTGTTTGCAATTGAGAAAAATCTTGTAAATAAAGATAAGATAACAGTAGAAACTCTTGCGGGAATAAAGAATATCGATATTGACAGAAAAAACAAAATTTTCAGAGTAGATATGGGATATCCGATTCTTGAACCCTCAAAGATTCCAGCAGTCGCTGAAATAAATAAATCCAATTTTGCAGTAAAAAATATTACTGTTGATGACAAAAAGTTTGATTTTACACTTGTATCAATGGGAAACCCTCATGCCATAGCTTTTGTTGACAAAGTTTCAGATTTTGACGTAGAAAAGTATGGCAAAATTGTTGAAAATATGAGAGAAATTTTTCCTAATAGAACAAATGTTGAATTTATAGAAGTTATTTCAAGAGATACCATTAAAATGAGAGTCTGGGAACGTGGCAGTGGAGAAACCTTTGCCTGTGGAACTGGAGCCTGTGCAAGCGTTGTGGCCTCAATACTCAATGGCTATACAGATAATAAAGTTACAGTAAAGCTACTCGGTGGTGATTTATATATTGAGCTTATAGACAATAAGGTTTATATGACTGGAGATGCTCATAAAGTTTTTGATGGAGTTATTATAATCTGACCTGATAAACTAATAGCTCTCCATCTCTTTCTTTCACTTTTAAGGCTTTTTCAATAAAAACTCTTGTTTTCATTTTTTCATAAAGCTCTTTTGAGATTAAAAGTGGTATTTTGTTTGCCTCAGCAATAGCTGATAACCTGCTAGCCAGATTTATACCACTACCCCTGACATAAATATCTTTATAGTTTGTCCCCTTCAAGTTCAAAAGATATGGACTTATAGTTCCCTCACAAACTGATGCATATAGAAAAATATGCCCTTCAAATTGCGAATTTACAATATTCCCTGTGTCTTTTATAATTCTTTCAACAACTTCAATGGCATTATAGTTTCTATGTTCATAGTTAAAAGGAAAACCAAATATTAAAAAAAACTGGTCAATACAAAAAACAGGAAAGGCATCATATTCACGGGCAAATAAGCCAACAGTTCTACAGAAATTCTCAAGAACGACTTTATCCTGGTAATTTTCTATAGAAATATTAAACCTCAAAGAAACAATAGTTACCTCATAATCTTCATTAATGAAAGAAAGCCCCTTTTTTGTAAATCCAGACTTTATTGTTTCAGATAAATAATCTGAATTTAAAAAATTGTATTCATTATTTTCATTTTTCTTAATTCTATCAAAACCATTTTTTAAATAAAGAGTTTTTAAATCCTTGATCTTCCCTCTCGTTATAAATATTTTTATATTGTGATTTTCAAACAGATAATTCAAAAAAATAGTAAAAATATTTACAAAAACAATAGAGACAAAAATAACCACATCAAGGAATATAAACCTTTTTTCTATAAAAACCTTACTCAAAATAAAAATAAAAGGAAACAAAAAACAAATAAAATAAAAAAATATGGGATTTAAAAACCTGAGCTTAAGAGTCTTCTCCTCATTGTTAATAAAATTATTTATAATAAGATTGTTAATAGAATAGTAAACTGGATGAACAATAAATGTAGCTACAAAAATAAAAAACAACCGCTTTATCTCATTTTCATTCCTGAATAGGAAATATCCTGATAAAGAAAGAGCAACAATCTCCATTAAGACAACTATTGAACTGAAATATTCAACTAATGTAGTATTATCAACATTTTTTTTGTTTAATCTTATAATATTGACAATAAAAAACAAAAACTGAAAAATAGAAATAGCAAGATAAAAGACAATCGTCGGGAGATCAACTCTCAAAGGAAATAATCTTTCTAAAAGAACAACAATATCTATAATCAATAATTTATATACAAAAAACAAAAAAACAGAAAAAACCCTTAACATAAAAAAATCCCTTAACATTTTCGGAGAAAAAGAGTAATAAGTTTAAAAAATACTGAAATTTTCTTTTTCGAGATAGGTCAGATTCTTTATAGTTTTTCTATCTGAAACTTCATTTATAAGAGGTGTAATGGCAATATAACCCTCTGAAACTGCCTGTAAGTCAGAATTTTCTTCAAACTCAAAAGAAGGATCCTCACCTCCAATTGTCACATAGTCTTTATTGTCAATTTTCTCAAAAATTATTGAATCCTTGTAAACCCTTCTGCCAAGATGGGCTATTTTAACACCTTTTATTTTTCTTTCATTAGGAAAGTTTATATTTAATAATATTTTTTCGCCGAATTGTTTATCCTTAATTTTATCAACAAGTTCTTTAATAAATCTTGAAGCTATACTGAAATCTTTCTTTGTATTCCAGCCATCCACAGAAGCTGCGATAGAGAAAATATTGTTGAGAAGTCCTTCCCTTGCCCCAGCAACAGTTCCAGAGTAAAATATATCATCACCCATATTTGGCCCATTATTAATTCCAGAAATAATAAAATCAAATTTTATATCCTTAAAAAGGTAAAGTAAAGCTACTTTTATACAATCAGCAGGTGTGCCATTGACTGCATAATTTCTATCATCAATCTTTTTTAATTCCATTCTCTTGAACAAAGTTATGGAATGACTTGAAGCACTTTTTTCTGTCAAAGGAGCACACATAAAAACATTGAAATGTTTTTCAAGCTCATTCTTAAGAGAATTTATACCCTCTGCAAAATATCCATCATCATTTGTAATCAAAATATTCATTAATGAACCCCAACATCTCGTTTACTGATATAGTTCTTAGTGAAAGGAATTTCAAGTCTTATTAATGTCTTATCTTCCTCTGTATTACCAAGCCTGAAAAGAGATGGATCAACACCAAGACCTTTGAGCAACATTATTACAAGTGCTATACCCATTCCAGCTCCTTCTATTTCATCACCCTGTTCCATATAAAACTGTGCTATATCTGTGTATTGCATTGCCTTTTTAAGTTTTTCTCTTAACCTTTGTTCTTCAATTTTTGTAATATGTGCGTTGTTTGTCACTTCAATACATATTCCATCCATAGAATGTTCAATCGATACCTGCACCCAATAATTCCTTAATCTCAACTTTCCTTCATACTTGAGAATATTTGCCGTTGTTAATTCATCTCTGAATCTTAGCATTCCTGCTATATATTCCTTCTCATCATCTATATTCATTTTATGTTCTTCAAATAAAACTCTTTTTAAATTAGCCTTTGCCGCATTTATGATCAACTCCTTGACACAGGTAAAAATAACCCCTGCATATTCAGCCCTTCCATACTGTTTAAAAATCTCATTCAGCATACTTTCAACTTCTCTTTCGATTTGTTCATCAAGAACATAAAAATTAATATCTTTTGTTATTCCCATCTTAGCCTCCCTGAGATTTTTCGAGAGAAAATGACTCTAAAATACTATACTTTGCTCCACTTCTTTCAAGTTTACTTTCATAAAGTTGAATTGAAGAAACTTTAAAACTTCCAAAGTATTTTTCTTTATCAATAAGGTTTATAAAACTTTTAAGAGGCTTTTCTTTAAGCCTTGCAAGTGTAAGATGAGGAGAAAAATTCTTATCATCTTTTTTAAATTTTTCAGGGAGGAGGTAAATGATTTTTTCATAAAGTTTTTTGAAATTTTCTTCTTCATCTTTAACACCAATCCATAAAACCCTTGCATTAAAAATATCAGGAAAACACCCAAGCCCTTTAAGATCAACATCGAAAGGTAAAAAATTTATCTTTGAAAGAGCCAACTTTATCAGCATAAAATCTTTTTCGTTTATTTCTCCAATAAACTTTAACGTGATATGCAAATTTTCCTTTGAAACATAATTTATAGAATTGACATAGGTAGATTTAAAAAATTTAATTGTTTGATATACACAATCTTTCAAATCATTCGGCAGATCTACACCAATAAAAATTCTCAACTCTCTCTCCTTCTACCTTCTCTTTAAAACAATTTCTTTTATCTTACTCCCATCTACAGATTTTACAGTAAACACATAGTTCCCATACTCTACGCTATCTCCACTTTTTGGCAAATATCCGAAAGATTCAAGTATAAAACCTCCTATCGTGTCAAAATTTTCAGAAACAATTCTTGTTTTAAAAATTTTATTAAACTCCTCTATACTCATTTTTGGATAAATCAAAAACTCATTTTTGGTTATCTTTTTGTAAGAAATCTCATCTTTTTTGTCATATTCATCTTCAATTTCTCCTACAATCTCTTCTATTATATCCTCAAGACATACGACTCCAACCATAGTACCATACTCATTCACCACAATTGCAAAATGTATTCTTTTTTCTTTAAATTCCTTGAGTAGATCACTCGCTGTCTTATTTTCAGGAACAAATATTGCCTCCCGTAATATCTCTCTTATATCAAAATCTTTTCTTTTAAAAAACTTAAGCAAATCTTTCACATAAAGGACTCCAAGAATATTATCAATCTGTTCTTCATAAACAGGAAACCTTGAATGTCCATCTTCCACAACTATTTTTAATATCTCTTCAAGGCTTAAACTCCTGTCTATTAAAACAACTTCAGACCTTGGAACCATTATGTCAGCTACACTTATCTTTGAAAGTTCTTCAAGAATTACAGTTTTTCCTCTTGAAAAATCACATTCCTGTGCCATATAAAATTAAATCTCTACCTCTGAAGATACAAGTTTAAGTTCACCTTTACATTTTACCTTTATAAAGGTAGTAATAAACCCCTGCTTAACTGGAATTTCATAATTAATATCAAATGTAGCAGTTTTATCAACTAACTTCCCTTTAACAACATCAAATCTATTGAATAACTCATACTTTGCTACACCTAAAGACTTAGGTTCGACTGACTTTTCAAATTCTTCTTTACTATAAGTAATAAGATTTCCTTTTTGATAAATTACTATAATGCTTCCAGACCTTTCTTTAATAAATCTTTCTGTCTCATACTTTGAAACTATAGGGGTATTTTTATCAAGCCAGCCAGCTACATTAGTGGAAAAGGTTTTCTTGTTTTGAATATCCTTAAGGTTTACAAAAAATATTTCAAGTATATAAGATAGATAATCCACATAAGCACCATTAACCATAACTCTGGTAGTTCCAAATTCATCAATATCAAATTCAGATAAAACTCTTCTTAAACCATTTATGCCAACAAAGAGGGCTGTCTGAAGCTGATTTGATACACCTTCAACAGTAATATCTTTAAGATTCATCTGCATACGATAACCAAACTCGTTTGTTTCAACAGGATTAAAAACAGCTACTGTCGAAAACGCAACCTGAGAATTATAGAAAAAAAGCCCCATATCGACATTAAGGTCTGCTTTGCCTTTTAACTTGTAAGATAATTCCTTTCCAACCTCAAAACTATACTTTGGAACAATCTCCTTTTTAACCTCTCCACAGGAAGTAATTAATACTAAAATTCCAAAAAACAAAAAAAATTTAAACTTCATATAACCTCTTTTCTTCATTATAAATTTCTTCTATTTTTTTGTCCAGTTCTGTAAGTTTTACTAAAATTTTATCTTTTTTCCTTCTTATTTTTAATTCAAGAGACTCACTTTCATGAAATGTTTTTCCAACAGTTATTCTTATAGGAATACCAATAAGATCAGCATCCTTAAACTTTACTCCCGGTCGTTCATCTCTATCATCAATTAAAACTTCATATTTCTTTGATAACCTTTCGTAAATATCAAATGCTGTTTTCACAAGTTTTTCATCCTGCATATTGATTGGAACAACTATAATATGAAATGGAGCTATACTTATAGGCCATATTATTCCATCTTCATCATTGTTTTGTTCTATAACACTTGCCATTGTTCTACCTACTCCAATTCCATAACAACCCATTATAGGAGTAAATTCTTTGCCATCTTTTCCTAATACCTTTACATTCATAGAATTAGTATATTTGTAGCCAAGTTTGAAAATATGTCCTACCTCTATACCTCTATAAGACTCAAGTTCGGCTTTACATTTTGGACACAACTCTTTAGCCTTAACTTTTCTTATATCTCCAATAATATCTGCCTTAAAATCTCTTCCATAGCTAATATTTTTGATGTGGTAATCTTTCTTATTTGCTCCAGAAATTGCATTTTTCATATAAGTCACACTTTCGTCTGCAACAATCTTAATCTTTAAACCAAGCGGAGAAGCAAAACCTACTGGAGCTCCAGTAACTTTTCTTATAACTTCTTCGTCTGCAAGTTCTAAGGTATTTGCTTTGATTAAATTTTTAAGCTTTGTTTCATTTATTTCAAAATCACCCCTTATAACAACCATAACTGGCTCTTCATCTGCCAGATAGATTATTGATTTAATAAACTTATCAGGGGTTGTATTGAAAAATTTAACCAGTTCTTCTATAGTCTTTGAATTGGGAGTATAAACTTCTTCAAGGTTTAATAAATCAACCTTCTCCTCTTTAAATTCAATATAAGACTTGGCAAGTTCAACATTAGCAACATAATCACACTTTGAACACTTTATAATCTCCTCTTCCCCAACGGTAGATGGGACCATAAATTCCTCTGAAGCTGACCCACCCATATTTCCAGTATCTGCAAGAACAGGAACAACTTCAAGCCCACATCTTTTGAATATTCTTCTATATGTAACCCTCATAATCTCATAATGCCTGTCAAGTCCAGCCTCATCTATGTCAAATGAGTAAGCATCTTTCATTATAAATTCACGACACCTCATAACCCCAAATCTTGGTCTTATCTCATCACGAAACTTTGTATTTATCTGATAAAGGTTAAGAGGCAAATCCCTGTAAGAACGGACATTTTCCCTTACAACTGCAGTAAAAACTTCCTCATGTGTAGGTCCTAAAACCATATCCGCTTCGTGTCTATCTTTAAGCCTGAACATTTCTTTACCCATTAAGTCATATCTACCACTTTCCTTCCAGTAATCTGCTGGAATAAGAATAGGTGGCAATAACTCAAGAGCACCAGAATTATTCATTTCTTCTCTTATGATGTTTATAATCTTGTGAAGAGTTCTTAATCCCATTGGCAAAAATGTATAAAGTCCAGAGCCAAGTTTTCTTATAAGTCCAGCTCTGTACATCAGTATGTGTGAGGTTATTTCTGCATCTTTTGGCACTTCTCTTAAAGTAGGAACAAGCATTTTTGATAACAGCATATTCTCTCCTTAAAATTATAGTCAAATTTTGAAGCTGAATTTATTTTAATAGAATTTATAAATTAATTCAAATATGAAGTGGTTTTTTATAAAATTCTTCCACCAACAAATTCACTGAATAGATATTCAAATCCCTTACTCTTATTCAATTGTATTACCCAGTGTCTATAAGGAAGAATACATTCTTTTACAATTTTGTCATCTGTACTTTTCCAGAAAGGTTTATACTTTATAGCTAATATATAAACAGGAAATAATTCTTCTGACGACCTTTTCATTAACATATAGGCTTTTTCAACCTTTTTGTACTTTTTTAGCTTTGATATTATTTCATTTGTTATTTCATAATCAAATAAAAGTGGATAATATTTATCAGTAAAAAGGAAAGTTTCTCTTTCTTTTTTTATTTCTTCATTTGTCTCAATTATAGAAACTCCAATATTGTAATATTCTGCAGATTTATTTATGTCTTTTTCGTAGAAATAATAATAACAAAATAGTTCATAAGCTGCATAAGGTGCAAAGTCAAAGTCAGTTTTTATTATATCTTCAAGGTATTTTAAACCTTCTTTATCATTTTTTCTTACCAGTATTTTACCAATATGAAATTTTACGACTTTATCTTCAGGATAAAGTTTTTCAATTTCTTTCAAAGCAAAAAGTCCCTCATTTTCTCCACTAAGCTCACTTAATAACAAAGCTCTTTCTATCAATTCTTCAAGGGATAATTTATCAAGTCTTGAATTTAAAGAAACAAGCCTGCTATTACGTTGATTGAAATAATCAAATCTATTTTTCCAGTCTTCTGAAACACTGTTTTTCCAGAATTCATTCATCTTGTCAAATAAAATTCCCACCTTATCTTCAGAAAATAGTTTTCTTAAAGTGCTTTCATAATAAAATATTGTGGTAACAGCTTCTGAATCAAGATTTTCGATTCTTTCTTTAAGTGTTGGATGGGTAGTATTAGGTAAAGAAACCTCATTTAATAAATCCTCAATATATCTACTGAATTCAATGTCATTTGCCTTCTCTTTAAAAAATTTCTCCATTTCATTGAGCATATTATTTATTGGTGAACTTCCCATCTTTGAATTCTCCCAGAGACTATCAAAAAAGCTCCTGAGTAACATTCCATAATAGCTTGTTTTTATAAGAGCATTGCTACAGGAATTTTTATCACTAACCTTTAAAGAAACTTTATCAGCTTTAAGCTCATTTTCCTTACTGAAATTGTAGAAAAAATCATTCATTTTAACTACAAAATCAAAAAATAATCCTAAAAAAAGAACACTGCCACCTCTTGTTTTCCCAATATCCTCAATAAGATGATTAAAAATTGTCTTCATTCTTAAAATTTTCATTGCTACTTTACTATCAGATTTTGAAAGATGATAACACTCATGGGCTATAATAGATTTGAATTCTTCAAGAGAAGTGATAAGCAATAAAGGAACACCAATTATAAGAAACCTTTTATATCCAAAAAACAAAAAATTTGGCAATTCTATCACCTGTGAATTCATAGAAAAATCAAGTTTGATGACATGAATTTTTGGAGCCTTTATTTTAAGGCTTATTTCATCAATTAAGTCATAAAGATCTTTATACTCAGCTCTATCAAGTATAAAGCCATAAGGTTCTTCCTTTCGTTTAAAATAAAAATCAAAAAGAGATTTGAAAAAAGACCTGAAGATAACAAACAATCCAGCTCCTGAAAATATTAATAACTTTATAATCGACCTGTTAGATAACTCATAAGTTTTAAATATTAAAAATAAAGCTAAAAATATTAAAATAAAAAATAAAAAAACAGAAATAATATAAAAATACCCCAACATCTGGCGAAAAAACATTTTAATTTTTGGATTTTTTATCATATTACCCCCATAGTTAACCTTTAAACTTAAAAACTATTCTAAAATAAGATATAATAAATTTCAAATTGTTATATCATTAAATTATTTTCATTTTATTTATTAACTTATTATTAAAAAATATTAAAACCACAAGGTATAAAAAATAAATTAACGTATTGACTTTTATAGTTATTTCTCTTATATTTTGATTATAAGGTGGTTTTATGAATATACTTGAAATTAAAAATCTCTCTCTCGAAAGAGATGGTAAGTTTATTCTTAAAGATATAAATATTGATGTCTGGGATGGATATGTCCATGCTATCATTGGACAAAATGGAGCTGGTAAGTCAACACTTGCAAATACTATAATGGGTTTATCTGCTTACAAGGATTTTTCTGGTGATATACTTTTTGAAGGAAAGTCAATCAAAAATCTTTCTATCGATGAAAGAGCAAGGCTTGGAATAACTTTAGTTTTTCAGGAGCCAGCTCGTTTTGAAGGACTTGGGGTTAGTGATTTTATTCTTGCTGGTTCAAAGAAAAAATCTAAGGAGATAGTTATAGATGCTCTTTCTAAAGTAGGCCTTGACCCTCTAAAATATATCAATAGATCCGTTGATAAAACACTCTCTGGTGGAGAAAGAAAAAGAATAGAACTCGCTTCAGTCTATGCTATGAAACCACGACTTATTCTTATGGATGAACCTGATAGTGGAGTGGATATAGACTCTGTGAAATATATTTTTGATATAATAAAAGAAATGAAAAGTGAAGGTTCTACAATTATCCTTGTCACTCATAGCCCTGAAGTACTTAAACAGGCTGAACATGCATTTCTACTTTGTGGGGGAATGCTTGTTTGCAAGGGTGAAACAGAAAAAATGTTTGACTATTTAAGCAATAGATGTTCCCCCTGTCAGCACATAGGTATACCAGATAAGTCGGAAGTGAGGTAAATATGAGTGAAAATAAACAAAAACTACTCAACGAACTTCTTGCAAGCATTAATCAACACAAGATGCCGCCTGATGTTGCTCACATAGAAATTCATGGTAATGAAGTTTTAGGACTTCATCTTGTAGAAGGGCTTATGGTAGAATCAAAAAGTTTTCAGGATGGTGTAGATGTAAAAATAAGAGTTAAAGAAGGAACAACTATAAAGAACCCTGTCCACTTTTGTTTTGGCATGATTCCACCAAATGGAACTCAAAAGATCATAATAAACACTGTAATTGAAAAAAATGCTCACGCAAAGTTTATTGCAAATTGTACTTTTCCAAATGCAGAAAATGTAAAACATTTAATGGAAGCATTAATAACAATCGAAGAAAATGCAAGCCTTTCATATTTTGAAAGACATGTTCATGGCCCTGAGGGTGGAGTTACCATAATACCAAAAACAAAGGTAGTAATAAAAGAAAATGCTCGTTTTTCCACAGAATTTGAACTTATCAAAGGTGCAGCTGGAGTTATAGACCTTGAATATGAAGCCGAGGTATATAAAAACGGCACTGTAGATATGAAAGCAAGAATTTTCGGCAGGATGAAAGATGAAATTCGCATAAATGAAAAAGCCCATCTTATAGGAGAAAATTCCACAGGTGTTTTAACAAGCCATATTGCACTTAAGAATGATGCCACCGCAAGTATAGAAAATGAAATTATAGCTCTTGCTCCATTTGCAAGAGGCCACGTTGACTGTAAAGAAATCGTTCAGGATAATGCTAAAGCTAAAGCTATACCTATTGTTCAGGTGAATAACCCAAAAGCACATGTAACTCATGAAGCCGCAATAGGTTCTGTAGATTCAAAGCAACTTGAAACCCTCTTAAGTCGTGGTTTGACAGAAGATGAAGCAACAGAAATGATCATACTCGGGCTTTTGAAATAGACTACTTATTTTTTTCAGAATATCCCGAAAATAATTTTAAAGCCTTTTGATATATAAGCTCTTCTTCATATGTAAGTTTAGGCCTTTTTTCTTTTAAAGACACATTTTTTGAATCAAGATAACGTCTTAAAGCAGAAAAAATTTTTTCAAATTTTTTATACTCAAACTCAAAAAATAAAGTTTGCATTTTGCTACGTTTGCAGATCTTGTTGTAGTATTGGCAAAGGAGAACTTTTCTATAGTTCAACTTCCAATTATGTAAGGAATTATAATTCTACCTTTGTTTAGAATTGAATGAAGATTTATTTTAGTAAGTCCGTATTTAAAAGCAAAAAACATCATTATGGTGTGTCATATTTTTCTTTATACTTCCATAAATAATTGCTTAATATTAGGCAAAATAATCCTAATAAAACAAAAAATCCCCAAATAAAATAATATTGAGGAGTTGGTGCAGTAAATATATATATAACTAAGTTTGTCATAATCTTAAAATTAAGTAAATTTAAAAGAATATCAACAAATACATAAATTCCACCAAATAGATAAATCCATCTCCACCATTTGATGTTTTTTAAATTTGAAAAAAATATTATTATGGCAAATATTGAAAGTAATAAAATTACTATTCCCAGTGAATATGTGAATATATTTTTATTGTTTAATATTGATAACCAAAACGAATTATAGGCTTTTGGATTAATAAAAGCTAATATTCTATGTAAATGAAATATTCCAAAAAGAAGAAAAAACAATGATTCAATCCTGTAAATATTCATTATTAACTCCTTTTAAAATTATAACCATTTCGCATAATGTTACAAAACTACGCGAGGTTTAGTCAATTTATCTATTACTATGGACTATCATATAGTTTGACATAATTTATCGTATAATATGTATATTATAATGAAATATGCTTAATAAAGCAATTTACCGCATTACTTTAAAATAAAAATTAGGCAACAAACCTCAGTCCAAAAAACTAAAAACTTTCTCTTGAAATTTAATTATTCTTGTTTTATACTTAAAGTATAAACTTATAGTATAATTATTTTTTTATGAAAGAAGAAGCAAAAGAAAAAATTATAGCTGCAGCAACAGAGCTTTTTACTTCAAAGGGGTATGAAAAAACAAAAATTGATGATATTGCAAAAAATGCTGGACTTACAAGAATGATGGTTTATTATTATTTTGAAAGTAAACAGGAAATTTTAAGCACTATAATCAAAAATCTTTTCAAGGAAGCCTTTAAAAAAATAGAAACTACAGATATTGATTTATTGGTTCCTAACCAGTTTATGGGTAGAATCAATGAAGTCTTAAGCGATAAAAAAGAAGTCGTTGCCTTTTTGATGGGTGAAGTTTTGAAAGGCAATATGAATGACCTTACAGTTTTTCAATTTCTTAAAGAATTTTATGATAAAATCATCGATATATTTCAAAAAAAGAAAAAACTAACCTTAAAAGATAGAAACGAAATTTATATTAATTTACTTTTCTTTCACTCTATTCCTTTGTTAACTTTTATTTCTTTAAAAGATAGAGTTACTATGGAGCTTAATATTGAAAGTAACAGACTTGAAAAAGTATTTTTCGATAGGTTTTTGAGCCTATTAAAGCAAACTATTGATTTAAGCCTTAAGATTTAATCAGAAAGGAGTGCATTATGCGAAAACCAATCATTCCAATAGCCGTCGTCCTTCTAGCACTTATAATTACTACACTCTACTTTGAGGTTTTCAGGTACTGGGGGAAAAATGACAGAATCATAGAGGGAAGTGGAACAATTGAGGTTACAGAGATAGAAATAAGCTCAAAAATTATGGCAAGAATAAATGAAATACTTGTAGAGGAAGGAGATGAAGTAAAAAAAGGCGACATACTTATAAAGCTCGAAGGAGAAGAATTATCTGCACAGGAAAAGTCAGCCCTCGCAAGCTATGACAATGCTCTTGCAAACTACAAGAGGGCAAAAGAACTCTATGATGCTGGTTCGATTTCGGTCAAAGAATTTGAGGCTGCCAGTACAGCCTTTCAGATAGCAAAAGCTAATCTTGATCTCGTGATGGCTTCAGTCAAAAATACAATAATCCGTTCGCCAATAGATGGCACTGTAATTTCAAAAAACCTTAATCTGGGAGAGATAGCCTTTCCGGGAACTTCGATACTTACGATAGCGGATCTCACAAAGCCCTGGATTAAAATCTATATTTCCGAAAAGAAACTCGGTCTTGTTAAAATAGGACAGAAAGCAGAGATAAAGATTGATACATTTCCAAACAAAAAGTATGAAGGCAAAGTTGTTTTTATCTCACAGAAGGCAGAGTTTACACCAAAAACTGTCCAGACAAAAGAGGAAAGGGTAAAACTTATGTTCGCCGTAAAAATCCAGCTTGAGAATAAAGAGCTTGAGTTAAAACCCGGTATGCCAGCTGACGCTGTGATATATGTGGGGAATTAAGGGACTTGATAATTAACTAAAAAGTAACTATAATATAACTAAAATAGTTGCAATGGAGGTAAAAAATGATAAACCTTACTATCAGAAATATTCCCGATGAAATTATAAAGAGAATAAAAACTCTATCAAAACTCGAGAGAAGAAGTTTAAACAATGAGATTTTGATTTTGCTTGAGAAAGGCTTATCAAGTGAACTTGAATTAAAAGAAAGAAAATTCATAAACAAAGAGTTGCAAACAGAAATATGGAAAGAACTTTCAGGCTTATGGAAAGATGATAGAGAAACAAAAGAGATTATTAAAGATATTTATTCTACAAGAACCATTGGCAGGGAAGTAAAAATATGATTTTATTCGATACAGATGTTTGCATAGAAATCTTGAGAGGGAACAAAAAGATAATTGAGAAAAGAAAAGAATATGATATGCCTGTGGCTATTTCTTTTATGACAGTTGGAGAATTATATTATGGAGTAGAAAATTCTAATTACAGAAATGAAAATTTACTACTCGTAGAGCAATTCCTGCTTACTGTTAACATAATAGACACAGACCTCTCCATTATGAAAAGATTTGGACAGATAAAAGCAAATTTGAAAAAGAACAATATTTTGCTTGCCGATGCAGACATATTAATCGGAGCCACTGCACTTGAAAAATGTAAGATCTTGATAACTGGAAATGTAGAGCATTTTAACAGAATAGAAGGCTTAAGGATAGAAAACTGGTTAGTTTGAACTCTGGAGTATTATCTAATTGAAAAATTGTGGCATAATATGTTGACAATTGGGTGAAAATTGTGTAACATATTTCTGGAGGATTTTATGGACTTCATAAGTGTTAGAGATTTACGTAATCAACCTGCAAAGATATGGAAACGACTCAGAGAAGAAGGGGAGCTTGTTATAACAAACAATGGAAAGCCAATTGCAATTATGAGTCCTGTTGATGGGAAAAATTTTGAAAAAGTTCTCAGGGCCTTAAGAAAGGCCTTTGTTGAAGTTTCAATGCAGGAGATGTGGAAAATTTCTGAGGATAAAGGCACAAGCAATATGACTATGGAAGAAATTGAAAATGAAATAAAAGAAGTAAGAAAGAGAAGTTAAATGCGGTGTGTAATTGATACAAACGTATTGGTTTTAGGACTTATAAATTCTTCTGGCAAACCGGCAAGGATACTTTTATTAATAAACGAAGGATTAATCTGTCCCGTTTATGATTATAGAATTATAAAGGAATACAAAGAGGTTTTAAAAAGACCAAAATTTGGTTTTTCTTTTGAACTTGTTGATTTTTTAATTGAAAATCTTTTTGCTTACGGGGAAAGTGTTGTTGCATTGCCTCTGGATAAAGAATTTGAAGATCCTTTTGATAAAGCGTTTTATGAAGTGTCAATAAGTGCGAAGGTGGATTTTTTAATAACTGGAAATAAGAAACACTTTCCTGAGGAAAAATGGATAGTTACTCCAGATGAATTTTTGAAAAAGTTTGAGAAATTTAGTTTTATATAAACTCTTTTCCAGTTCCAAAGTTACAACTTTTATTGCCCTCATATGTTATACAAAACATTTAATATTTTTTTTTGAAAAACTAAAAAAATATTGACAATCTCCCCCCCCCCCTCATGTTATAATAAAAATTAAGAATTTTTGCTAAAATTTTTATTTCATTATTCATTATTTAATTCGTAAAAAATTAATTAAAAACAAATTAAAAATGATTAGAAAATAGTTTATTTGGAGGCTGGGAACTTATATGTTAACCTCAAAAAATTTAAAACTGAAACTTCTAAACAAAATTTCATCAAATTGTAACCCACTTACTAAAGCTACTGATATATACATAATTTTTCATCTTTTACAATCCAGTGTTTACTTTTTTAGAAAAATTAAAAAAATTTTTAATATCAAGTGTATTATTGGAATTCCATACTCTATAGATGAGGAGTGTATTGAATTTCTAAAGAAAGAAAATATTAGGTTTTTTATTCCAAATTCTATAGAAAAAATAGAACATATTGTTTTAGATGAAATAAAAAATCAAAATCAAAAAAATAAGTTTATCATTTTGGAAATCGGAGGATATTGTGCTAGAATTGCAAATAAATTAAAAGATTTGTATCCATCCTTCTGCGGAATTGTAGAAGATACAAATCAAGGTCATTGGGAATATGAAAAAATTAAATTTTTGAAGGTGCCAGTTTTTTCAATAGCACAAAGTAATATCAAAGATTTAGAAAATCGACAAATAGGAAAAGCCATTGTTTTTTCTTTTGAAAAACAAATCCGTAATTTATTTAATCTTACATTAAGCAGCAAGAGAATAGCATTGCTTGGTTACGGTAAAATTGGAAAAGCTACAGCACAAAGTTTAAAAGGAAGACATTCGGTATGTTATGTTTATGATATAGATCCTATAAAAAGAGTAGAAGCAAGATTAGATGGCTTTATTACGGATAATAAAAAAAATTGTTTGATTTGTGCTGACTTTATTTTAGGTGTTAGTGGAAATACTTCTATTCGTAAAGAAGACTTTGATTTTATAAAAAATGGAGCAATACTAGCAAGTGGAAGCTCAAAACAAATTGAATTCGACATGTTAAATTTAAGACCTTATTCTTACAAGAGTAAAAATAAAGTTTTATATATAAGATACAAAGAGAAATTTTTTTTTATTCTTAATGAAGGCTTTCCAATTAATTTTTTAGATGAAAGCGTAATAGATTACAGTATTTTGGATTTGATTTTTAGTGAATTATTCTTATGTCTAATAAAACTTTCAACAAATACAATAATAGAACCTGGATTAAAAATGTTAGATTTAAATTTACAAAAACAACTTTGTGAAGAATTTGAAAATTTATATTATAATAATTAAGTGGAGATTTGATATGAATAAGTTAGAAATTATTAATGTTACAGAAGATTTCGTAAAAAGAAAATTAAAGGGAGATAGTACCGGCCATGATTGGTACCATATTGAAAGGGTAAGAAGATACGCAATTTATATACAAAAAAAAGAAAATAAAGGGGATAGATTTGTTTTAGAAATGTCAGCCTTATTGCATGATATTGATGACTGGAAATTGAAAAATGACAATGAAAAAGTCGCTATAAAATGGATGGATAAAATTGGTCTTGATAATTTATTGAAAGAAAAAATATTAAAAATTATAGAAGAAGTTTCATTTAAAGGTGCATTAGTAAATTCCAAACCATCAACAATTGAAGGTAAAATTCTTCAAGATGCTGATAGAATTGACTCAATTGGAGCAATTGGAATTGCAAGAGCTTTTGCTTTTGGAGGCAAAAAAGGTCAACAGATTTATGACGAAAGTATTCCAATCAAATATCATAAATCTTTTGAAGAATATAAAAGTTCAGAAACTACCTCTATAAATCATTTTTATGAAAAGTTGCTTTTACTTAAAGAGTTAATGAACACAAAAACAGGACATAAAATTGCAAAAAGAAAACATAGATTTATGTTAAAATTTTTGAAGGAATTTTATAGAGAGTGGAATGAGTTTAAAGGTATTTAAAATATTAAAAAAGAGGTAGTCATTTATGCCAATTGTTAGTGTAATATTACCTACATTTAATCGGTTGAAATTACTGAATGAAGCTTTAGAAAGTTTATCAAATCAAACTTTTAAAGATTTTGAAGTAATCGTAATCAATGATGGCGGTGAAATTCCAAAAAAAGTTATAGAAAATTGGAATAATATTCTTGATATTAAGTTAATTAATTCTAATATTAATAATGGTCCTGGAATAGCAAGAAACATTGGTATTGAAGAAAGCCAAGGAGATTTTCTTGCATTTCTGGATGATGATGATATTTTTCTTCCTTCACATCTGGAATACGGTGTAAAATTTCTTGTCAAAAGCAACTTAGATTTTATATATACAAATATGATAATGAGTTCTAAAAGAATAAAATATCCTCCAAAATTCTTTACAAAAGAATATAGAATAATTGGGTATAAATTTGTAAAAGACTTTTTAATGATATGTTGTTTTTTCACCTTAGGTACCTTTATATGTAGAAATTTTAAAAATACTAGTATTAGATTCTCTAATCTTTTTACTGTTTGCGAAGATTGGGAATTGCAACTTAAACTCTGTATAAATGAGGGATTTAAAGGAACAAACTGTAAAAAAATTACTACTATATATCATCGAGTCCCAGAAAAAAATTCTTTGTGTACCAATGCCACAATTTCTTTTGAAAGCAATCTTAAATTTGTAAATGCGTGGAGAAAAATTATTACTAATTTCTCAACAAATAACTTATTAATAAAAGAATACAGAAATTATATGATTAGATTTCATAATAGATGTATTGAACATTTAAAAAACAATAAAGAATTAAATTTATTTTATTATGAAGATTTTGTTAATTTCTTATATACCTCTTTCATATCTGAAAAAAATTTCTTAGCTCCAGATCTAGATGAACAAATTGATAAAATAATATTAAAGACATAACTAAACACCTCAAAAAATAACTACTGAGTGTTTTAAAAAATTTAAACATAAAAAGATATACAAAAAAAACTTTGTATATTTTTCAAATTTTTTTAAAAGTCTGTTATAATTTTATAAAAAAGCTCATGTTTTGAAATTACTTTTTATGCTAAAAGCTATAAATATTACAAAGCAATTCGGGGAAATTTTTGCACTGAAAAATCTTTCATTTTCTGTAGAGAGGCAGACAATTTTCTGCCTTGTTGGTCCTGATGGAGCAGGAAAAAGCACACTACTCAGGATCCTTGCAGGTGTTTTAAAACCTACCAATGGCAACGTATATCTCAATGAAATTGATATTTCGAGCCTGTCTGACTATAAATATAAAATCTCATATATGCCCCAGAATTTTGGACTTTATGAAGACCTGACCGTTGAAGAAAACTTACATTTCATTGGAAAGCTATTTGGAATACCATCAAAAGAAAGAGAAAAAAGGATAGAGAGGCTTTATAGATTCAGCAATTTAAGACCATTCAAAAACAGGCTTGCAGGAAGACTCTCAGGTGGAATGAAGCAGAAACTGGGGCTTATGTGTGCACTTATGCATAATCCAGAGATTTTAATCCTTGATGAGCCAACGAATGGTGTCGATCCCGTCTCAAGGAGGGAATTCTGGGATGTGCTCTACGAACTGCTTAAGGATGGTGCTACGATTATTGTGTCCACGGCTTACCTTGATGAAGCAGAAAGGGCTTCTAAAATTGGACTTTTGTATCAGGGAGAGTTTATTTTTTCAGATGAAGCTTCAAAAATAAGAGAACTTGCAAGGGAAACTTTTTTTGAAATAAACAATGAAAATAGCTTAAAACTCGGAAGAATTTTAAGCGAAAAACTCGGACTTGATGTATTCGTGAGAGGAAATTCCTTGCGGTTTTTTACAGAAAGAAAAGATAAGATTATCGAGCTTTTAAAAGATGAAAATATTTCTGACTGGAGTATAAAAGAACCTTCACTGGAGGATATTTTTGTAAGATGCATAAAGGAAAGAAATTAGCTTCAATTAACAGAATGATTGCAATCGCAGAAAAAGAGTGGATACAGATAAAAAGAGATATTCGCAGCCTTATTATGGCTTTGTTCATTCCAGTCTTCCTTTTGATTATCTTTGCTTATGGACTCAATCTTGATGTAAAAAACATAAAAACCGGTGTGCTTGACTATGACAGGTCTTTTTTCTCGACTCGATTTGTCTCAAGATTTTACGGCAGTAAGTACATTATAATAGATCGCTATCTTAAAAATGAAAGAGAGGCTGATAGACTTTTGAACAAAGGCGATATAAAGCTTGTAATTGTTATCCCAAAAGGCTTTGAGAATAATTTTTACTCAGGCAGGCCACTCGATATTCAGCTTTTAGTCGATGGCTCTGATGCAACTACAGCAATTGTTGCAACTGGTTATGTTAAGACTATAGTCTATGAAATAAATATGGAAAATCAAACAAAGGCCTTAAACAAGGCCGGGATCGCACCTGTATTTCCCCTAAAGGTAGAAAGCAGAATACTTTACAATCCAGAACTTGCCAGTAGAAACTTTATAGTCCCGGGGATTATTGTAATAGTGATGGCAATAATGTCTGCTGTAATAACATCTCTTACTATTGCAAGGGAGTGGGAGAGAGGAACATTTGAGACACTGATAACCACGCCCCTCTCAAAATATGAATTGTTCTCTGGTAAGCTGATACCATATGTATTTATAGCATTGTTTGATGTTGTCATTACAGTTGTCATAGGACACTTCATTTTTAACGTGCCTATTAAAGGAAACTATATAGAACTCTACCTTGTTGCCTTGCTTTTTCTTATTGGTTCTTCAAGTATTGGGATGCTACTCTCTTCTGCCACAAAATCCCAAATATTATCTATACAGCTTTCATTTATTGTTACATACCTGCCAACTTTCATACTTTCTGGCTATATTTTCCCGATCATCAATATGCCATTTTTAATAAAACTCATTACCTACATTGTGCCAGCAAAATATTTGATTACATACATAAAGGGAGTTATGTTAAAAGGAATCGGCATAACAATTCTCTGGACACAGATATTGTTTCTTTTTGTTTTTGCTTCGATTGTGAGTGTAGCAGCACTAAAGAATATAAAAATGAGTTTAGAGGATTGAAATGAAAAGAGATATAATAATTGGGCTCATAAAAAAGGAATTCACTCAGCTTTTCAGAGACATAAGGATGAGAATTGTTCTCTTTGTACCACCAATTCTTATGCTTATATTGTTTGGATATGCTATAAATACAGATATAAAAAATGTAAGAATGATAGTCCATAATGAAGATAAAACAACTGAAAGCAGAGAATTTATAGAGAAGTTTACCGGAAGTGGATATTTTTACGTTATAAAATATATAGAAAATCTTAGCGAGGTAGACCAATTTTTCGATAAAGGAAAGGCAGATATTTATATTCATCTGGAGAGAAATTTTGCAAAAAAATTAAAAAGTGGAAAAACTGCTACAATCCAGCTTATTGTTGATGGAACTGACTCAAGCAGAAGCTCAATGATACTTGCTTCTGTGAATGGTATTCTTGAAGATTCGATGAAAGATTATGTAAAGAAAAATCTTTCTCTTCTTGTTATAAAAAGAAATTTAAAAACTATTCCAAAACTTTCTCAAAACATAGAGGTGAAGGAGAGAATACTTTTTAATCCCGATCTTTCAAGCAGAAACTTTTATCTTACAGGTATGTTTGCATTGCTTATCTCGATGATAACAATATTACTCACTGCTATGTCGATTGTCAAAGAGAGAGAGGTCGGAACAATAGATCAACTTATTGTCTCCCCCATAAAACCACTGGAACTCGTAGCTGGAAAAACCTTGCCATATGTCATTGTTGGATTTGTAGATATAATAATTATTTCATTAATTTCAATCTTCTGGTTCAAAATTCCTTTCAGGGGAAGTTTCTTGTTGCTATTGTTTTCGTCACTTGAGTTTTTGATTACTACAACAGCGGTGGGTGTCTACATTTCGACCATTTCGCATACGCAACAACAGGCGTTACTTTCGGTTGTTCTTTTTATGATACCAGCTTTACTCTTTTCGGGATTTGCCTTTCCAATTGATTCAATGCCCGAGGTAATAAGACTTATAACGTATGTCAATCCGATGAGACATTTTATAGAAATAGTCAGGTCTATTTTTCTTAAGGGCAGTGGATTCTCTGATCTCTGGCAGAGGCTATTGTATCTTTTTGTAATAGGTGTAGGTCTTTTCTACCTCAGTACAAAAAGATTTGCAAGGCATCTGGAGTAAAAAATGGAAAGTGTGATTGTAGAAAACTTAACAAAGAAATTTGCTAACTTTACTGCTGTCGATAATATCTCTTTTTCTGTTGAACAGGGGGAAATTTTTGCCTTTTTGGGTCCAAATGGGGCGGGGAAAACAACGACTATAAAGATGCTTTGTGGAATAATTTCGCCAACTTCTGGCAAGGGAATGGTTGGAGGGTTTGACATAATAAGAGAGCAGGAGAAGATAAAACAGAATATAGGCTATATGTCCCAGAAATTCTCACTCTACTCTGATATGACAATAGAGGAAAACCTTACCTTTTTTGCTACTATTTATGGTGTAACAAATGGTTTGAAAAAGCGAATTGAAGAGGTGTTAAATATAGTTGAGATAGAAGAAAAAAAATCCACTGAAGTTAAACAGCTTCCACAGGGAATAAAGCAAAGGCTTGCCCTTGCTGCTGCAATAATTCATAATCCAGCAATACTTTTTTTAGACGAGCCAACCAGTGGCGTGGATCCATTGATGAGGAGAAAATTCTGGGATTTAATATATAATCTTGCGGCAGAGGGTAAAACGGTGTTTGTGACAACGCATTATATGGATGAAGCAGAGTATGCAAAAAGGATTGCCTTTATAGCCAATGGCAGAGTTATTGGCCTTGATACGCCAAAAAGGCTGAAAGAAGGCTTTGAGTACAATGTTTATGAGCTTGGGCATAAAGATTATTTAAAAATTTTTAAGATTTTATCAGAATGGGATAAAGCAATTGAAGTAGCTTTGTTTGGAAATAAAATTCACATTATAACTGAAAAAAAAATTCAAAAGAATGAAGTTCAAGAATACATAAAAAAATCTAATCTTTCTCAAGTTTTCATAGAAAAAATACCCCCTTCTTTAGAAGATGTTTTTGTTATTAAAGTAAAATGCTGAATTTATCCATACCTTAAATAATAAAAGACATCCTGCCTTATGGCAGGATGTCAATAAAACTTAATATTTATTTGTTACCACAAGATTATCAAGATATACATCAACAAGAGTATCTGCAGAACTCGTTCCAAACTGAAGTCTTACCTTAACCATATTTGTGCAGGCTTCAAATCCTCCTGTAACGCTGTTATAACCAATATTGGCTGGTGAAATTTCAATACTATAGCTCTTCCATTGATCAACATTAAATGAAGTTTCCCAGCCAGAATAAATAGCCTGCCAGCTTGGATTAAAGAAAGACCATTGAACATATTGAATGCTATGACCCGATGGAATATAAAGATCAAAACTTATAACAAAATTAGTCATAGATAGATCACTTGGACTAACGAGATCCCACTGAATTTCTACTCCTGTGCTTCCGCTTGCTGTCAAAGAATAACCCTCTATTCTTACAGCATTATGCCCCGCTATAGTTTGAAGAGTAAGAGTTACATTACTACCTTTTGAAGCCCAGTGCCCACCAGTTCCACTTTCAAATCTTTGTTCAACAAGATAAGTTGGAGAAAAAACACTTGAGCTACTACTTGTTGAACTCACACTTGAAACATCGCCCCCTCCACTATCTGTCGATGGAGAGTTGCTACATCCTACAAGATAAACAAAAAGTACCACAGCTAAAATCTTAACGTACTTCATAGTAAACTACCTCCTTTAAATTTACTCAAATCTTATATTGGAAATATTGGTATTAGTTGTAAAAGTAGCACTTGCAAAAGACGTCAATTTATTACCAAGAATGAAATAATTCTTAAACAAAACATCTGTAACTAGTTTTTGCTGCCCATAAAATGGATGTGTATTTGTAAGCCATAAATGATCCTCGCCGATGATTCTCAACTCTGTTGTCATATCTGAATATATATCTTCCATTATGATATTTGATATTGTACACATCCCAACAGCCGTCCTCCAGAAGATGTCTTTAACATTTATGTTTAAATCAACCTGTCTACCCGTAAGATATTCAATTCTTATGTTCTTAAACTTAACCCCTTTTACCAGTGCAGTATCAACTCCATCAACAACAAGGCCTCTCATTCCACCAAGTACATCAATATCTTCATAGACTATATCAGACATATAAATTCCATAAGTCTTTGTTCCAACTTTGCATGCACCATGCCCAAAAGCAACAATTTTTTTGTGAACAATATTACTTACATTCATGTACGGAAGCGTATTAGGAGTTGGATCTTCATAGCTATAACCTGCATTGGTAATTAAATCCATATTTTCTGCTGCTGCATCATCACTTTTTACAGCCATACTATCATCACCAGTATACAAAAATGCGTTGTAAAGAAGACTGTCAACACAGTTATTGAAATCTACCCCATCTGTCTCATTCCATTCATCTTTAAGCCTGTTGTTGATTACTTTATAGTTGCTGATAACAACATTACTTGATCTATAAGGCATTGTATTCCAGAAACGAGAATCTATTGAAAGAATTCCTTCTACAAGAATATTTGCTGAATTTTCCATTTTAATATTAAACATCTTATTTGCAGCAATTATCTTTCCATTTCCATCAATTATCCCTCTACCAAAAATTCTTGCATTTGTTGCATTATAAAAGTGAATAAAGCCTCTGCTACACCACTCTATCTTTGTAAATTGAGACGGGTGACTTATAAGATCTCCTGCTTTATTACTACAATTTAATACTGCTCCCTGAGCAAGGTAGATTGAAGCTGAATTTGAAATTATTAGAGCCTTGGTACTATAAATACCTGCTGGAAAATATAAAATTTTACCTTGCTTTGCTGTATCATCTATTGCATTTTGCAAAATTGAGGTTATAACAGTTTTACCAGTATTATCAACTCCAGAATAACTCATAATATTTACAACATTTGGATCACCTAATTGAGGTGGATTAATTTCTTCTGGATCGACAAATATAAACAGTTTTTCCTTATCCGGTATTTGTAAAACGAGATAGGCTGGCTCCGTTAGATTAAAACTAAGTTTACTACCACTTTTTGTTGGATTGATATTTTTACTTTTAGGACCAAGATTAAAGGTTGAGAAATCCCCATTCACTTCGACTTCAATAGCACAACCAGAAGTTGAATAATCAAGTCTTACATAATTGACAGGTATGTCAAACTTTGAAATCCTCGTAACAGGAATATCAACCCCATTAACTTTGACTTTGTAATACCATGCTGTCCCCCCTGTATCTCCACCTCCAGATGAACCACTACTGCTTGAAGATGGAGTTGTTGAACATCCCCATATAAACATTAAAGTTACACTAACTAAAGCAACCTTCAAAAATCTGAACATAATTACCTCCCATTAAAATCAAAATAAGACATTCCAGCAATCCTCTTCTTAAGAATTGCTGGAATTTGAAAAATATTAATTCATAAGATTAACTTAAAATCAATATAGTTTTAACTTATTTATTAGAAACAATAATCTTACCAACGTAGAACGTTATATTTGCTGCTGCGTTAGCTACAAATTGAATTCTCACTTTTGATAGATTTGTCCAATCATCTGGATTATTTGCAAAACCACTGTAGTCTATAAAACCATTAAGAGGATCACTGTCAACTTTAGTTTTAACAAGAGCCTTTATATTAATCCAGTTACCTCCAGTAATGGAACCAACCCACCAGCCTGAGTAAATTGGTTTATAACTTGGAACCTCATAAAATGCAAATTGAACCCCCTGTCTATAAGATATTGAAGCTGGTTCAACATAGATATCAAAGTCAATTATAAAATTTTCTCCACTCATATCAATCGACTGACTTAAGTCCCACTGTGCCTCAACAGCATAATTACCGCCATCAGCTACTGCTGTAGCATTAACCATAACACAATCCACCCCAGCAATATTTGTTGTTGAACCACTTCCTCCAGCATCTGTTCCTTTTGCAAGATAAAAAGATGATATAAGATTAACATTTTCAACTATAGCACTGCTTGAAGAAGAACTTGATACACTTGAGGTTGTTGAACCTGAAGAATTAGAAGATGGAGATTGTGAACACGCTACAACCGTAGCAAGTAATAAAAAACCTAACAAAATTTTAAACTTCATTTTATCCTCCTGAAAGTTTACTTCTGAATATTTGAAACAACTATATTATCAAGATAAAATTCGACAGCCATACCATCCGATGTGCCTGTTTTTGGAGAAAATTGAAATCTTATCTTATTTATTCCTACCCATCCACTAGGATTATCACTAAAACCAGAATATGTTATAGTTGTTGTATCTACATTTGTGTAAATTGTATTCCAGCTATCTGGAACTGCACCATATCCACCAGAGTATAGCGAAGTATACCCCGGAACTTTCCAGAATGAAAATTGAAACCCATCAAGATTTACAACATATGCAGCAGGAATATAATAATCAAAAGAAATAACAAAATCCTCTCCTGACATATCAACTGGAGTAGTCAAATCAAACTGAATCTCTACACTATGATGTGCTGGCTCAGCATAAGAACTTGAAGTCTGACCACTTATCTTAAGGCACTTCCTACCAGCAAAATCAACAACACTTGGAGTTACATTACCAAATGCAGCATAATAACTTGACGGAACCTGCCCATTCTCAAAATCAAGGTTTAACGATACTACTGGACTAAAACTACTACTCGAAGAAGATACAATACCTCCTCCAGAACCTCCCCCCGCTGACGGCTCAGAAGAACAGGAAACCAACATCACCACAAAAAAAATCAAAGCTCCATAAAACATTTTCATATCTCGATACCTCCTTTTTATCTAACACGTGTTCAAAAACTGTATAATATATAGCAAAAACTATGCCAAAATTTCAAACAAATTTTTTAATTTATTATTAAAAAAACAATTAATTAATTTTAAAAATTGTTTTAAAAATAATTTTTGTGCATTTTGCACATAAAATCGTGTTCAAAATGCACATATAACAATTCAATTTTAACATTTTAATTTAAAATACGTGTTTATAAACTTTATTTCTCATATGTTTGCAAATAGAGTGTTTATTTATTATAATTAAAAACAGAGGTAAAAATGAGTGTCTTCAAACTCACTACAGACATAAAACCATCAGGTGATCAACCAGAAGCAATAGAAAAATTAACCGAAAACTTTTTAGCTGGACATAAAAGACAAGTGTTGCTGGGTGTAACAGGAAGTGGTAAAACTTTCACAATGGCAAATGTAATTGCAAATCTTGGAGAACCAACCATTGTTATGTCCCACAATAAAACCCTTGCAGCTCAGCTTTATAGAGAATTTAAGGAATTTTTCCAGGAAAATGCTGTAGAATATTTCGTATCTTACTATGACTACTATCAACCTGAGGCTTATGTCCCTCAAAGGGATTTGTATATTGAAAAAGATGCCCAGATAAATGATGAAATAGATAGAATGCGTATATCGGCTGTTGCCTCTCTTATGGCAAGAAAAGATGTAATAATCGTAGCATCTGTTTCCTGCATATATGGTCTTGGAGCACCGACTGACTATAAAGAATTAATGTTATTATTAGAAAAAGGCCTATTAATTTCAAGAGAAGAGGTTATAAGACATCTTATAAAAATCCAATATGAAAGGAACGATTTTGACCTCTCAAGAGCGGCTTTCAGAGTTAAAGGTGATATAATTGACATTCACACTGCATACTCGAGAGAAATAATAAGAATTGAATTTTTTGGAGACGAAATTGATTCAATACAGAGACTTAATTTTTTCACTTTAAGCCTTATAGAAAAATTAGACAGAATAGTTATTTACCCGGCAAAACTATTTTTGACTACAGAAGACAAATTAAAATTAGCCTTAGAATCCATAAGAGAAGAACTATCACAAAGAATTGCTGAACTTAAAAAGGCTGGGAAAGAACTTGAAGCCTACAGGCTTGAAACAAGAACAAACTATGATCTTGAAATGCTTGAAGAACTTGGCTATTGTAATGGTATAGAAAATTATTCAAGACATTTGTCATTCAGAAAAGCGGGAGAAAGACCGTTTGTCCTCTTTGACTATTTTCCAGAACATTTTCTCACAATAATTGATGAATCACACCAGAGCATTCCTCAAATAAGAGGTATGTATAGAGGTGACCAGTCTCGTAAACAAACCCTTGTAGACTTTGGTTTCAGGCTACCTTCTGCACTTGACAATAGACCTTTGAGATTTGAAGAATTCGATAATATCCTGGATAAAGTGCTTTATGTTTCAGCAACTCCAGACGAATATGAATTATCCGTCTCAAGTGCCGTTGTAGAACAAATAATAAGACCAACAGGTCTTGTTGATCCAGAAGTTGAAGTCAGAAAAACAGAAGGTCAAATAGAAGATATAATACTTGAGGTAAGAAAAAGAGTTGCCAGCTCAGAAAGAACAATTATCACAACATTAACAAAAAAGATGGCTGAAGATCTCACTAAATTTTTAAGCGAAAATGGAATCAAAGTAACCTATCTTCACTCTGAGATAGAAACAATAGAAAGAGTTGAAATATTAAAAAACTTAAGACTTGGTGAATTTGATGTTCTTGTAGGCATAAACCTCTTGAGAGAAGGAATCGACCTTCCTGAAGTTTCCCTGGTTATAATTCTTGATGCAGACAAAATGGGCTTTTTACGTTCAAAAACCTCTCTTATCCAGATAATAGGTAGAAGTGCAAGAAATGTAAACGGAAAAGTAATAATGTATGCCGATAATATTACCGAAGCTATGAGAGAAGCAATAAAAGAAACAGAAAGAAGAAGGCAATTGCAAATAGAATACAATAAGAAACATAATATCACACCAAAAACAATAAAGAAAGAAATCCACGATATTTTAGAAAGAAAAAATATAGATAAAGAAAAAGAAGATAATAGACTTGAAGAATACAAAAAGAAATTTTTAGATAAAAAAGAACTTATAAAAGAGCTTGAAAAATTAATGTTTGAGTATGCTGAAAATTTAGATTTTGAAAAAGCTGCTTTAGTAAGAGATGAGATAAAAAAACTATCCAGTTAACGTTTTTTGAAAATAAAAAAAATCTTATATTTTCTTAAGGCTTCTTTGATGGTAAAATTCTCAGTTAAATCATCTTCTCCACCTTTAAATAGTGGATTACACCTTAAAACTCTCAAAAAACCCAACAAAACACCTTTAATCACACCAAATTTTAAAATTGCTTCTCTTGAATACTCAGAACAACTTGGCTTATAAATACAAGCAGAAGGCAAAAGAGGGGAGATAAACTTTTTATACAGATCAATAAAAAAAACAAAAAAATTTCTTGCAAATTTAAACATATATTTCAATCTCTTCATAAATATAGTAAAAAGCAAAAATTTTTTCAAATAATTAATTTGAAATAAAAATATAAGTTATAAAAGATATTTACATTAATTTTTTTAAGAAATGTCTCAAATTTATATGAATTATGTTTGATTTCTGAAAATAAAATTAAAAAAATCATTTCCTCAAATAAAAAAAAATTTCTTCTAATTCCTTTTTTTCAGAAACTTCATCGGGTGGCTTACGAAAAAGATGAAAAATATAATATCCAGTTTTAAGGTTAAAGAATTCTCGCCTGAAAAACTCTCTTAAAATCCTTTTTCTTCTATTCCTATATACTGCTTTACCGATCCTTTTTGGAATAGAAAAAGCAAACTTTATCTCTTCTGACTCAACAAAAAAAATAGAATAAAAAGAAAAAGAAAACTTTTTACCCTTCTGATAGACGAGATCAAAGTCTTCTTTTCGCTTAATAGAAAGGTTAGTTAAAGAGAATAAACCTTTTTTCATCAGATACAGTAAGTCTCTTTCTACCTTTTGCCCTTCTTCTTGCTAAAATCTTTCTTCCATCTTTTGTCTTCATTCTTGCTCTGAAACCATGCGTGCGTAATCTTTTTATTCTGCTTGGTTGATATGTCCTTTTCATAGAATCTCCTATAAAAAAACATGCCGAGACGTGGAATCGAACCACGGACACAAGGATTTTCAGTCCTCTGCTCTACCTACTGAGCTATCTCGGCATCTTTTTAATCAAAAATCGTGGAAATATTATAAATTTTTCTTTCTTTTTTGTCAAATAAATTTCTAAAAATTTTTGTTTGTGTTTCTTTATATAAATTTCAGGAAAAATACTTCAAAATTTTAAAATTTTAATTCATTATAAGACATAAAAATAAACTCGATTTAAAATCTACTAAAAAATTTTTTCAAAAAATCTTGACATATTTTGAAATTAAATAATAATATAAATTATGCTAAATTTTTAAGATTTTGATAGACAATTGAGAGGGGTAATCTTTATGTATTTGAAAGATTTTATGGGCAATTCAATTTCTGATGATGCAGAATTTGAAGATCTTGAAGATTTTGATTATGTTGATGAATTTGTATCCAAAGATGATGAAGATTACGATGAGTATGATGAAGAATATGATGATCTTGACGATCTCTATGTAGATGAAGAGGATGATTTTATTGATGATGAAGATGACTTTGATTACGAAGATGAAGATTATGACGACTATGATGAAACAGATGATGAGGTCTTTGATGGAATTGATGAAGAAGTTGAAGTTGAGTTTATATGTGAAGATTGCGGACACAAATGGCTTGAAATGGTTCCAGAAACAGACGACGAAAATGATGCTATTGATATGAGTTGCCCTATATGTGGCTCAACAAATGTAACAAGTTTGAATTAAAAATGATTATTTCGTAAAATTCAAAATCCTTACAGGAAGAAACCAGTCAGTAATTTTAAAAAAAGTTGTTTTAAGGATAAATGTAAATGACACGAAATAAGCTTAAGATTTGGCTGGTTTCTGAATCTGTCTTCTGGAAAGCACAAACTTATGTAATTGATTACGCTGAAAATATTTCAAAAAAGGAATCTTTTACAATAGAGTGGAGGTTCATTCCTTGGGTAAACCTCTGGAATGAACTCACACTTGCTTTTAAAGCAAAAAATCCGCCAGATATATTTGAAATTGGAAGTAGCTGGATTTCAACATTTGCAGAGATGAATTTCCTTGCTCCAATTTCTATACCACTGAGAGAAGATTATGTAAACGATTGGACACTCAAAATATCAACTTTAAACAACGAAAAAATTGCCGTGCCATGGTATCTAGATCTTTCAATATTGGTTGGAAGAAAAGATATTTTAACAGAATCAGGTATAAATTATAACAACTTCAATTTTGGAACATTTTTTGAAACCTGTAAAAAATTGGGAGAAAATTATTTACCTCTTGGGTTTTCTTTCAGACCAGAACCATCTTTATTACACAATCTTATGCCATTTTTCTGGAATAATGGATATGAATTTCCAAATTTTTCAAAAGGAAATTTCAAAATTTTTACAGATAGAAATTTTATTGACTCTTTGTTATATATTGCAAACTTATGGCAAAATTCAAAAATGCCAAAAACTGTTGCTTTTGCTGATTATTTTTCTATACAGGAAGCCTTCTTCAGAGAAAGTGGATTTGTATTTTTCATTACTCACTGGTTGCCTGATTTTCTTAATTTTTTCAACATAGAAAAAACCTCAAATACTTTTGATATATTCGATTTCCCGGAAGGTATTGCTGGAAGCTATCAATGGGGTGGTGGTTCATTTTTAGCTATATCATCTTTGAGCAGGAAAAAAGATATTTGTTATGAATTTATCAAACACTTTATATCAGATGATTTTTTAATCCAAAAAATGAAAAAGGAAGGTAAATTTTCACCTTATAAAGGGCTTTATGATAAAATTGACAACCCCAATATAAAAAAAATAAAAAATTTAATCAAAAACTCAAAAACATACCCACAACACCCTTTATGGTTTTCTATTGAGAAATTTTTATACAAAGGACTCAGTGAAATACTATGGAATTTAATTGATAATCCTGTGTTTGGAACAGAAATAGAAAATATTGCAAAAAAGTGGGATAAAAATTTAAACAAACTCTTTGATATTAAATGGGGGATAATGTGAAAAGAAAATCTATAAATACATTTGTTTTTTCAATGCTTGCTGTAAAATGCACAAAAATGCTTTATAAATACAGAAAATTAAAAAATGGCCTCTACAATATGATGATAGCAATGTTCAAGTTCTTTAAACCCCATTTCAGTGAAATATTTTTATTCTTAAATTATGAAAATAAAGATGTCCTCAAAGAGGAAATGTATATAAACGATAAGGGATGTTTTGTAGGAAAAAATATTATTTCGATAAATCACATTTCAAAAAAAATTACAGAAAAAGGAGAAATATTATACAGAATATATGAAAGAGGAAAAGATATAATAATTCCTCTTATGAGTGGGAAAAAATTTCTCGGAATAATTCAACTTACCTGTAGAGATGATTTTGAACCACCAAAATCTTACTGTGAAGATCTTAAAATTATGCAAGAAATATTAAGTCAGGGCATTCAATACTTAATATCAAGAATAAAAATCAATGAAATTTCTGGAATCTTAAAAAAGATAAGTGAAATAAACAAAAAATTTATCTCCCTCATTGAAACTCCAAATATGGAAAAAAGACTTATAAGAATACTTCTTGAAGAAGTCGGATTTGATAGAGTAATAATCTACTTTTTTGACGAAAATGAAAGAGCCATCCTTTATGTTGGAATATTTGGAAAAAGAAAGATACTTAAATACCGAGTCTCCCAGAAAAAATTAAAAGAATATATTTATGAAAATTACAAGGAAATCCCTCACATTCATATACCAATAGAAATAAATTCACACCAGAAAGGTGGAGTCATAGTTGACAACTTTCTTACCCTGATTGAATTTACAGATGAAATCAAAGAATTTTTCCTTGAGTTAGCAACGGAGCTTTCTCTCCTCTTTGAAAATTCAGACTTATTCAAAAACATAAAAAGAGAAGCAATTTTTGACCACCTTACAGGCCTTTACAGGCCAAAATATTTTTATGACAGAATAGACGAAGAGCTTAAATTTCTCGAGAAAGCTGCTTTTATATATATAGATTTCGATTATTTTAAAGAAATTAATGACACATATGGACACCTTACAGGAGACAAAGTATTAGAAATTGCAGGAAAAATAATAAGAAAAAATTTAAGATCAACAGATATACCCTGTAGACTTGGAGGAGATGAATTCATAATCTTCCTTCCTGAAATGGATAGACAAAAAGCCATAAAAGTAGCAAATAGAATACTATCCCATTTCAAAAACCACCCTATAACTATAAATGAAACAAAACTCAATTTGTCTTTGAGTGCTGGAATTTCAATATTTCCCGATGATGCAAAAGATAGAGAAACACTACTTGCTTTAGCCGATAAAGCCCTTTACAAAGCCAAAGAAATGGGCAGAGGGACAATCTTCTCCACAGAAAATTGAAAAAATGTTAATCAATATGTTATAATAAGTTTTATTTAATTTTTAAAATAAGGACATTTATGTTAAATGACAAACCGTTTTTATTATATAATCTTTTCCCAAGACTTATAGGTAACTTCAGTGAATGGAAAAAGCACCTCAATAGAATTAAAGAAATGGGTTTTGAATGGATATATATAAATCCATTTCATTATGCCGGATTTTCTGGAAGTCTCTATGCTGTAAAAGACTATTTCAGAATTAACCCAATATTCATAGACGAAAAATCAACATTAACTCCATTTGAACAACTTAAAGACTTTGTCAATACTGCCCATAATCAAAACTTAAAGGTAATAATGGACTTAATAATAAATCATACTGCAAAAGACCATCCCTTCACATCAACCAATCCTGACTGGTATAAAAAAGACAACAATGGAAAGATAAAAAGTCCCGGTGCATGGGATAATGGAAAATGGATTGAATGGGGTGATCTTGCTGAAATAGACAATCTCACAAATCACGAAAGAGAAAAACTATGGAACTACTGGTATGAAGTTATTGAATTCTATGTCAATCTTGGTTTCGATGGTTTCAGGTGTGATGCAGCCTATGCTGTTCCTATTGAATTATGGAAATTCTTAATAGAAAAAATAAAAACAAAAAATAGCAAAATTATTTTTCTTGCCGAAAGTTTAGGTTGTCCACTTGAAAACACAATACAACTTGCAACAGACGGTTTTGACTATATTTTCAATAGTTCAAAATGGTGGAATTATAAAGATAGCTGGCTCATTGAACAATACAACCAAACAAGGATTTTTGCACCTTCTATTTCTTTTCCTGAATCACATGATACTGAAAGGCTTTTCAAAGAAGCGGATAGTGAAGAAATTTTCAAACAAAGAATTATCTTCACAGCTTTTTTCTCAAATGGCTGGATGATTCCTTTAGGCCTTGAATTTGGTTTTAAAAAGAGGGTTAATGTGGTTTCTACTACCCCATTTGACTATGAAGATACAAATTCAGACTATACAAATTTGATTAAAGAGATTATTTCTACAAAGAAAAAATATAACATCTTATATGAAGAAGGAGAAATAGCCAATTTTCAAATAAATGACGAAATTTCTACTTTTACAAAATTCAATATAAAAGAAACAGAAAAAGCTATTTATCTTATAAACACTTCAACAAAAAGAAAAAAGATAAATCTTAAAAAAATATCGGCAGACTTTATAAAAGGCACAGAACTTATTTCAGAAAAAGAACTAACAGATGAAATAATAACTTTAAACCCAACCGAAATTAAAATAATTCAATTTAAAAATTGAAAAAAACTTGCCTTATTTTTGACAATTGATAAACATTGCTATAAAATATAAAGCTATATAATTATGTAAAGGAGAATAAAATGGGTGTTCCAAAGCATAAAGTCGCGAAAACAAAATCAAGAATGCGAAAATCAAATAGCTACTATAAGGTTAAACCTCTTGCAATGTCAGTTTGTCCAAACTGTGGTTCTCTGAAACTTCCTCACAGAGTTTGTCCTGAATGTGGATATTACAAAGGTAAACAAATTCTGACAAGAGTTGTTCAGGGAGAATAATCTAATTTATGAAAGTTGGAATTGATCTCGTTAGTGGTGAGTCATCTTTAGAACTCCTTGTAAAAGGGAGTTTTGATGCTTTATCTGAAAGAAAAGACTTAAGCCTTGTATATTTTGGAAAAAAAGATTCATACTATTCTATTTTTAATGGCATTTGTAAATCTCAATATGAAAAATTCAAAAACAGAATAGAACTTGTTGATGCACCAGAAGTTGTTGAAATGGAAGATGACCCTTTAAAGATTATCAAGCAGAAAAAAGAATCAAGCATAATAAAAGGCATTCAGTATCACAAAGATGGTAAAATTGATGCTTTTTTCTCTCCAGGTAATACTGGAGCAATAGTTGTTGCATCTTCAATAATGCTTGGAAGAATAAAGGGTATAAAAAAACCAGCTTTAGCTTCTGTAATGCCTACTGTAATGGGTAATTCAAATTTATTACTTGACGTAGGTGCCAGTGCAGAATGTGAAGCAGATGACTTGCTTAAGTTTGCAATAATGGGTGATATCTATGCCCGTGAAGTGATGGGAATTGAAAACCCAAAAGTAGGTCTCCTCAATATAGGAGAAGAAGAACACAAAGGGAACAAAAGCATTAAAGAGGCTTATAAAAAGTTTTCAGAATTTAAAGACATTAATTTTCATGGCAATGTTGAAGGATATGAAATATTTACCGATGTCGTTCAGGTAATAGTCTGTGATGGATATATTGGAAATATTGCCTTAAAGGTAGCAGAGGGAACGGCAAAAGCTATAAATTCAATTCTTAAACAGTCTATCAAATCAAATCTGCTTGCAGTCGTTTCTCTTCCTTTGTATATGGGAGCATTAAAAACACTCAAAACAAAAATGGATCCCGAAAAATACGGAGGAGCACCTCTACTTGGAGTAAATGGAAATGTATTCATAGGACATGGTAAATCCGGTAGAGAAGCTATAAAATATGGCATTCTTGTAGCTGCAAGAGCAGTAGAACATGACGTCTTAGGAAAGCTAACAAACGGGATGAAAGATTTAAATTAAAATTTTGGAGGTAAAATGTATAAGGCAAAAATTGCCGGTGTAGGAAAATATGTTCCACCGAAAGTTTTAACAAATTTTGATCTTGAAAAAATGGTAGATACAAGCGATGAGTGGATCGTAACAAGAACAGGTATAAAAGAAAGACATATAGCTACAGAAGGGGAAAGTACTTCTACAATGGCAGCAAAAGCTGCAGAAGAAGCTATAAAAAGAGCAGGAATCTCAAAAGAAGATATAGAAATGGTAATAGTTGCAACTTTCACTCCTGATATGATAATGCCTTCCACAGCATGCATAGTTCAGGATATCCTTAAAATCCCTTCTCCGGGAGCTATTGATGTTGAAGCTGCCTGTTCAGGTTTTCTATATGCTCTATCTATGGCAAATGCTTATGTTGTTTCAGGAATGTATAAGAATGTTCTTGTGATAGGGGCTGAAACAATATCAAGATTTGTTGACTGGAGTGATAGAAGCACCTGTGTTCTTTTTGGTGATGGAGCTGGAGCTGTAGTAGTATCAAGAGCAAATGAAAATGAAACTTCGGAATTTATTGGATTTAAGCTACTTGGAGATGGATCGTTTAAAGATATGCTTTGCGTTGAAGGTGGTGGGGCCTTAAGACCTGCAAGTATATCAACAGTTGAGAATAAACAGCACTATCTTAAAATGAATGGAAACAGCACATTTAAGGTTGCTGTTAGAACAATGGCAGATATGCTTGAAAGTATTCTCAAAGAACATAATATTTCTATAGATCAAGTAAAATATCTCATTCCTCATCAAGCAAATATAAGAATCATATCTGCCGTCGCAGAGAGACTTAATTTACCTATGGAAAGGGTAATAGTAAATATTGAAAAATATGCCAATACAAGTGCAGCTACTATACCAATAGCACTTGAAGAGGCAGTTATGGATGGAAGAATAAAAAGGGGTGATCTCGTAGCTATGGTTGCCTTTGGTGGAGGATTTACCTCTGCTGCAGGATTAATGATTTATTAATTTTAAAAATAGGAGGAAAAAATGGGAAAATTAGACAATAAGAATGCAATAGTAACAGGATCAGCAAGAGGCATTGGGAAAGCAATAGCAGTAAAACTTGCAGAAGAAGGTGCAAATGTTGTAATTGTAGACGTAAATTATGAAGCCGCTGTTGAAACTTCAGAAGAAATAAAGAAAATGGGTAGAAAAAGTTTTGCAATGAAAGTTGATGTAACAAAATACGACGAAGTTGAAGCAATGATAGAAAAGACAAAAACAGAACTTGGTAGTGTTGATATTCTTGTAAACAATGCAGGAATAACAAAAGATAACCTTATTCTCAAAATGACTCCAGAAGACTTTGATCTTGTTATTGATATTAACCTTAAGGGAGTTTTTAATGGTATAAAAGCAGTCTTCCCAGTAATGATGAAACAAAAGAGTGGAAAAATTATAAACATTGCTTCAGTTATAGGACTTATGGGGAATGTTGGTCAGGCTAATTATGCAGCTTCAAAAGGTGGAGTTATAGCCTTGACAAAGACAGCAGCTAAAGAATTAGCACAAAGAGGTGTTTGTGTTAACGCAGTTGCACCAGGTTATATACAGACACCTATGACAGACAAACTCCCTGATAATGTTAAAGAAGAAATCTTAAAACTTGTCCCTATGAGAAGAATGGGGCAACCGGAAGACGTTGCAAAAGCAGTTTTATTCCTTGCTTCTCCAGACTCTGATTATATCACAGGTCAAACTATTACCGTTGACGGCGGAATGGTAATGGCTTAAAAAACTCAGAGGAGACAAATATGAGAAGAGTAGTAGTAACAGGCATGGGAACAATAAACGCCTGTGGGATGAATGTTAAAGAATACTGGGAAAATATAAAAGCAGGGAAAAGTGGTATCACAAAGGTAACAAATGTTGATTTAAAGAACTCTCCTTCCTTAATTGGAGGAGAAGTTAAGAATGAAAAATTCAATCCTGAAGAACTTATAGACAGAAAATTAGCCAGAAGAATGGATAGATTTACCCACTTTGCTTTCTATGCAACAAAAGAGGCTCTTTCAGATAGTAAACTTCTCGAAAGTGAAATTGATAAAGACAGGGTTGGTGTAAATATAGCATCTGGAATTGGTGGAATCCACACCTTTTATGATAATGTTATCAAGATGGAAACTGGTGGACACAAAAAGGTTTCCCCTCTCTTTATTCCAATGCTTATAACGGATATTACTCCAGGATATGTAGCTATTGAATATGGTTTTAAAGGACCAAACTACTCTGTAAGCTCTGCCTGTGCATCAGCAAGCCATGCTATAGGTAATGCTTTTAACCACATTGTATGTGGAGATGCCGACGTAATGATAACAGGTGGTAGTGAAGCTGCTATGAGCCCTCTGGGATTTGCTGGCTTTACTCAGGCTCAGGCTCTTGCCACAAAATATAACGACACTCCAGAAAAGGCATCAAGACCATTTGACAAAGATAGAGATGGATTTGTAATGGCAGAAGGAGCTGGAATTTTAATCCTTGAAGAACTTGAACATGCAAAAAGAAGAGGGGCAAAAATATATGCCGAAATTGTGTCCTACGGAATGTCTGACGATGCCAACCATATTACAGCACCTTGTCCAGATGGAAGTGGTGGGGCACTCGCAATGATTAATGCAATGAAGAAGGCAAATATTAAACCTGAAGATGTCCAGCTTATTAATACACACGGAACATCAACACCTCTTGGGGACATTGCAGAAACAAAGGGTGTTAAACTTGCTTTTGGACAGCATGCCTACAAGCTTAAGCTTAACTCCACAAAATCAATGACAGGACATACTCTTGGGGCTGCTGGTGGTATAGAAGCCATAGCTGTAGTAAAAATGATTGAAGAAGGTATAATTCACCCGACTATAAATCTTGAAAATCCAGACCCTGAATGCGATCTTGATTATACACCAAATGTCGCAGTGAAATATGATGTAATATATGCTATAAGTAATTCATTTGGTTTTGGTGGTCATAATGTTTCTATCATTTTTAAGAAATTTGAATAAAAAGAAGGATAACTTAAGCAAAGAAAGAAGGGAAAAACTAATAGAACTTTCCAGAAAGCTCAAAATCAAAATCAATGATTTTGAGCTTCTGGATAAAGCATTAACACATACTTCTTACGAAAAAGCAAATGGAAGCAAAGGCACTTACGAAAGGCTTGAGTTTCTTGGAGATTCTATTTTAAATAGTTCTGTAGCCTATATACTATATGATATATGTCCCAATTATAAAGAAGGGACTCTATCGGCTTTAAGAGCAAGTATAGTAGATGAAAAAACACTTTCTGCTATATCTATAGGGCTCTCGATTGTAGACTATATAAATTTAGGCAGAGGTGAAACATTATCAGATTTCAGAGCAAAAGAAAAGGTTTCAGCAGATGTGCTTGAAGCAATTATTGGTGCAATCTTTATTGAAAAAGGATTTGATGAAGCCTTTTCTTTTGTAAAAAGGATCTTACTTAATGAAATAGAAAAGAGAATAAAAATAGGCCCAAAAGACTTTAAAACACAACTTCAAAAAATTGTAGTTGCAAAATACAAAGAATATCCGCATTATGAGGTCATAAGCGAAAATGGACCAGAACACAACAAAATTTTTGAAGTGTCTGTTTCAGTAAATAACAAAAAATATTTTGCAATAGCAAAAGGCAGAACAAAGAAAGAGGCAGAACAAAAAGCCGCAGAAAAAGTCTTAAATCAGATGAAAAAGGAAGAAAAATGAGAAGCATGACTGGTTTTGCCACCGAATCAATTTCTACAGAAAGATACGACATCTTTGTTGAAATAAAAAGTTTAAACTCCAAATATTTTGAATTTAAACTGAAAGGTAGCGATATAGTAGAACAGTGGGAACCAGAAATAAGAAAACTTGTTTTTGAAAAACTCAAGAAAGGAAAAGTAGATATCTACATAAAAATAGTAGAAAAAACAGCAGAAAATTACAATGTAATAATAAACACAGATCTTGCAAAAAAATTTGAAAAATCTTTAAAAGAACTCTCAAATGAACTCTCCATATTACCAGAGGTAAGTTTGAGGGATTTTATAGGACTTGGACACATTTTCTATCTTGAAAGAATTTCAGAAACAGATGGTATGTTTGAAGAATGTATGAAATTAATATCAAAAGCCATAGAAAATTTAACAAAAATGATGCAAGTAGAAGCCGAAAAAATTATTAGTGATATTCTTAATTCTTTAAACATTATTTCAGAGCTTACGAACCAGATTGGGCAAATTTATCCTTCATCTATAGAAAAATACAAAGAATCCTTAAAAGAAAAAATCAAAGAAATGCTTTCAGAGAATTTTAAAGAGATAGATATCAATGCCATTGACAATAGAGTGTTATTTGATGCAGAATTATTGGCTTCAAAAATCGCTATAAACGAAGAAATAGTAAGGCTTAAAAGTCATATTGAGCAATTTAAAAATATAATGCTTTCAAAAGAAGAAGATTCAAGGAAACTTGACTTCATAGCACAGGAAATGTTCAGAGAAATAAACACAATAAGTGCTAAATCCGTAGACTTAAAAGTAATTGAAAATACAATAAGTGTTAAAGCTGAAATTGAAAAAATAAGAGAACATTTGAGAAACATAGTATGAAAAAAGTAATTGTAATTTCAGGTCCTTCTGGTGTAGGTAAAACTACCATCTATAAAAAATTGCTTGAAGAATTTAAAGATAAGATTGAGTTTTCAATTTCAGCCACAACAAGAAAACCAAGAGAAAATGAAAAGGATGGTGTTGATTATTATTTCATAACTAAAGAAGAATTTGAGAAAAAAATTGCCAACAACGAATTCATAGAATGGGCAAACGTTTACGGAAATTACTATGGCACACTGAGAAGCGAAATAGATAGAATTTTAAAAAACAAACATTGTCTACTTGACATTGATGTTCAGGGTGGACTTAATGTAAAAAAAATATTTGACAATAGTTATTTGATTTTCATAAAACCACCATCAATTGAGGCTTTAAAAGAAAGATTAATAAATAGACATCTTGATAACAAAAAAGAAATAGAAAAGAGGCTTGCTTTTGCTGAAGAAGAAATAAGTAAGAGTGTGTTTTATGACTTTGTTATCATAAATGACAATCTTATAGATTGTTATAATACTATAAAAGAAAAAATACAAAATTTGATTTCATAAGGAGTTTTTATGGCAGAAGAAAAAAAATCCCTTTTAGCTTATGAAAAGAAAAGTGCATGGTTAACCATAACAGAAAATGAGAAGAAAAAGGTTTTTGAATTCGCAGAAGAATATAAAGATTTTATCAACAAAGGCAAAACAGAAAGAGAATGCGTAAATTATGTAGAAAATATAGCAAAAAAAGCTGGTTTTAAAGAACTATCAAAAGCCAAGTATAAGGCTGGAGAAAAAATTTTGATAAAAAACGCAAACAAGAATATTATCCTTGCTATAATTGGTAAAAATTCAATGCTTGAAGGTATTAACCTCATTGTTTCACACATCGATGCACCAAGACTTGATTTAAAACCTTTACCACTTATTGAAGATAGCGAAATGGCTTTACTTAAAACTCATTACTATGGTGGAATAAAAAAATACCACTGGGTAAATATGCCTCTTTCTCTACATGGAGTTGTCATTAACTCAAAAGGTGAAAAAATAGAAATAACAATCGGCGAAGATGAAAATGACCCTGTCTTTGTAATTAACGACTTACTACCTCATCTTGCAGGAAAAGTTCAGGGTGAGAAAAAAGCCTCAGAAGTAATAGAAGGAGAAAATCTTAAACTCCTTGTCGGAAATATTCCTGTCAATAACAAAGATATTCAGGAAAAAGTGAAAGAAACAGTCTTAATAAAGTTAAATGAGCTTTATGGAATAAAAGAAGAAGATTTTATTTCAGCAGAACTTGAAGTTGTTCCAGCTTTTAAGGCAAGAGACGTTGGAATAGATAGAAGTATGATAGGTGCATATGGGCAAGATGATAGAATATGTAGTTTTGCAAATTTTAGAGCCTTGATTGATTTTGAAGGCATTCCTGAAAAAACTATTCTCTCAATACTTGTTGATAAAGAAGAAATTGGTTCCTATGGAGTATCAGGTATAAGATCAAAATTTATGTATAACTCCATAGGAGATATTTTCGCACTTGAAAAACCAGACTATAGAGAAAGTGAGTTAAGGACTTTACTTACTAAATCTTACTGTATCTCTGCCGATGTAGGTGCTGTGATAAACCCAATGTATAAGGAAGTTTTTGACCCATTAAATTCTCCAAAAATGGGCTGTGGAATGCTTCTTGAAAAATATACTGGTTCAAGAGGAAAATCTGGTGCAAGCGATGCATCTGCAGAGCTTATGGGTAAAGTAAGAAAAATCTTTAATGACAATAAAGTAATCTGGCAATCTTCACTACTTGGAAAGGTTGATGAGGGTGGTGGTGGAACAGTGGCTTTATATCTTGCAGATTTGGGTATTGCTGTTGTAGACTCAGGTATAGGACTTGATGGAATGCACTCACCCTTTGAAGTTGCAAGTAAAGTAGATTTATATGAGGCTTATAAGGGATATAAAGCCTTTTTAAAAGACGCTTAAATTGAAATATCGGTGATGTCATCGACCTCTTGTAATTTTTAGCGTTATATTATATAATTAAAAATGGAGGCGAGATGCTCTTTGAGAAATCAATAAAAACCAACAAAAGAAATGAATTATTAGATATTACAAATGAAGTCGAGAGAGCCGTAAAAGATTCTGGAATAAAAGAAGGTATTTGCATCATATTTGTAGAACATACTACAGCTGGTCTTACCATAAATGAAAACGCAGACCCAGATGTAAAAAGGGATATAATAACCTTTTTTGAAAAAAATGTCCCTGTTAACTTCGGTTTTTTTCATTCTGAAGGAAATTCAGACTCTCATATAAAATCAACTATTTTCTCTCCATCTTTAACATTAATAATACATAATTCTGAATTAGTTCTTGGAACATGGCAGGGTATATATTTCTGTGAGTTTGATGGTCCAAGAACAAGAAGATATTACATAAAATGTATTTCAGATTAATATATCTACTTATTATTCCTGTTGTTCTGTATTTCTATCATAAAAAAAAGAATCTATTTAAAAGTGTTTTGCTATTTATTATCCTTTTAATTTTCTCTATGGTTATTCTTAAAGAAAAATTAAACTTTGAGTTTCAAGTGAAAAAAGATATTCCAGTAATTTTAATGATAGATGCAAGTAGAAGTTTCAATAAAAATATTGAAATAGCAAAAAATTTCTTAAAATACTTTGATGATTTTTATTACTTTTCAGATGTATTGAGTAAAAAAACAAATTTTCTCAATTATGAATTCAGCTATATTTACAAAAACATTTCAACTCTCAAAGAAAAATTAAAGAAAAATGTTAAAATTGTTGTTTTTTCTGACTTACAGGATAATTCAAATGAAAAAAATTTTGACCCTTATAATGTCTATTTTTTGTATAAAGAAAATACAAACTACAACAATTTATCTATATACGAAATAAAAATTGACGAAAACATTTTCTCTGGTGAACCTTTTGAGGTTGAATTACAGGTTTACTCACAAAATGAGACAAACATTCTTTTTTACTTAAAAGAGAAAGAAATATTATATAAGGAAGTTATTAAATTAAGCAAGGGCTTAAATACAATTAAAAAAGTTTTAAAATTTGATTTTACTGGCTTTAAAAATCTTTCCTTTGGTGTAGGAACAAAAGAAATTGAAAGACTTATAAATTTCTCCAAAGAGACTTATAGAATCTTTTTAGCCACATCTTATCCAGATGAAGAATATGTATTTCTCAAAAGATTTCTTCACGAATTTAAATGGATAACTATCGATTCAAAAGTCCTACTCCATAAGAACGACAAAATAAATATTACAAAAAAATATAATGGACATATCTTTATCAATTTTACACCAGAACATTCTATTGATTTAAAAAAGTTGAGCAATTCAATCTTTGTATTTACGGAAAGTAAAAAAAACACCCTTATCACACCTCTTACAAATATGGGAATAAAAGAAAAAATCACAAATGAATATGGCAAAATATACATTCTTTCCAACAATATAAGAATCACGGAAGGAATAAATAGCTGGAAAATAAAATTAAAACAGGCAATTTTAAACCCTTCAGAAAATTTCTATAGCAAATACTGGTTTGAAAATCTAAAAGATTTTTTAACTGAGAGAAAAAACTTTTTTGAAAAATATAATTATATCTTAAACGAAAATGCCCCCTTCGATACCTCAAAGATAGGTATATTTGAAAAGGATAAAATTAAATATAAGGTTAACTACAATGAAAAAGAAGATTTTTACCCGATTTTTACCCTCGATACAAACAATTTGAAGATTTTCAATGTTGATAAAATAAATTTAAAAGAATTCATTAAAAATCTAAAATCTGAATCAAAAATTATAGAAAAAATTCAAATAAAAATAGATTTTTCAAGCAATATTTTTGTATTAATTATACTACTCATTCTTCTTTTTATTTTCTGGTTTTACAATAAATTTTGACAAATCTTCTTTTTTGATATAAATTAATATTTATGAAAAAAGAGCTTGAAAATCTCGAATTAATCGCTAAATTTATACTCAAACTATTTGATCTATCATATATTGAAAGGTGGAATGACCACCCAAAACCTTTTCAGATAACAGAACTCGACAAACAGGCACACAAGGCTATCATAGCCTATCTCATAGGACACTTTGAGGAACAGAGAGGCATAAAAATAGACTGGAACTACCTTATAGAGGGAATAATATTTGAGGCGTTATACAGATCAGTATTAACAGACATAAAGCCTCAGGTATACCATAGAATAATGTCAGAAAGAAAAAAAGAAGTCCACGAATATGTTATAAAAAATCTTGGAGAAATTTTAAAATTATTTAATGAAAAAAAATTTAATGAATATTTCAACTCTGAAAAAAGAATAGAAAATAGAATCATAAGAGCTGCCCACTTTCTTGCAACATACTGGGAATTTGAGATGATCTACTCTATGGGTCTCAGATTCTATGGAATGGAAGAAATAAAAAAAAGCATAGAAGACACCATAGAAGATTATTTCGACCTTACAGGAGTGGAGAGAATTTTTCTCAAGAAAAAAAGCTTCAATTTTGTTGACCTTGTAGGACAGTTAAGATTTCAGAAAAGATGGATACAATCACCTCGAATACCCCTTACAAGTGTATTGGGACATATGTTTGTTGTTGCAAGTCTTGCCTTCGTAATCTCAAAGAAAAAAGGTTACTATCCCAAAAGATGCTATAACAACTTCTTTTGTGGACTTTTCCATGATTTGCCTGAGGTAGCCACAAGAGATATAGTTTCTCCCATCAAGAGAGATGTAAAAGACCTTGATGAAGTGATAAAAAAATACGAAAGAGAACAGATAGAAAATAAAATTCTCCCCCTCTTACCAAATTTTATACACTCTGAATTTAAATACCTGCTCGGCATAATTAATGAAAGCAGTTTTGACGAATTCAAAAACAGAATATTTAAAGAAAATCCAGAAGAAATAAAAGAAATTCCACAAAATATGTCAACAGACGAATATTCTCCATTAGATGGAACTCTCATCAAAACAACTGATAGAATTGCCGCTTTTATTGAGGCATCTCTTTCAATTCATCATGGTTTAAAGTCAAAACATTTACTCGAAGGCATAAAATCAGTTACAGAAAATATAGAAGAAGAATTTGAACCCCTGCTTCAAATAATTTCAAAGAACCTTGAGCTCGATAAGAGTATTTAAAAGCTCTTTTGCAACATATTCAGCATCCTCATCCTTCATCTTTGAATAGACTGGCAAACTTACCTCAGAAATATATGTTCTATAGCTTACAGGATAATCGGTAATCTTATATCCAAGTTTTTTGTAGGCTGGATGCATAACAACTGGAATATAATGCACATTAAGACTTATCCCTTTTTCTGCCATTCTTTTTATCAATTCATTCCTTTTTTCTTCTTCAATGTTTTTGATTCTTAAGGCATAAAGATGATAAGAAGTTTCTTTTTCTGTTGTCTTAAATGGTGGTAATATAAGATTTTCTTTATTTAATATTTCATTATAGATATTAAAAATAGCCTTTCTACGAGGTAAAATCTCATTTTCGTATCTTTCAAATTGTGCAAGGCCCAAAGCCGCCTGTATATCAGTCATATTAAACTTATAACCTATTTCCTCTATCTCATAATACCAGCTATTTGAAGTATTGTATTTAGCAAAAGCATCTTTACTCTGACCATGCAAAGCAAGAAGTTTCAATTTCCTGAAAATTTCTTCATCATCAGAATTAAAAACTATAGTTCCACCCTCTGCAGTCGTAAGATTTTTCACAGCATGAAAAGAAAAAACAGTAAAATCAGGTATTAACCCAGTTTTTCTACCTTTATAGATAGCCCCAAAAGAATGTGCAGAATCAGATATATATTTTATCCCATATTTTTTACATAAACTTAAAATTTCTTCATAATCAGCTGGAAATCCCCCAAAATCCACCGAAATAATAGCTTTCGTTCTTTTTGTTATAGCTTTTTCAATCGCCGTCAAAGAAATATTAAAATCATCTCCAATATCAACAAAAACTGGTTTAGCTCCACAGTGTAAAATTACATTTGAGGTAGCCGCAAATGTGTATGGAGTCGTAATAACCTCATCACCTTCCTTTACATCAAGCACCTTAAGACACAAAAAAAGACCTGCTGTAGCAGAGTTAAGTAAGATAACATTTCTAACACCACAGTAAATTTTTAATTTTTTTTCAAATTCTTTAACCTTTGGTCCTGTTGTTATCCACCCACTTTTTAAAACCTCAATAACATTCTCTATTTCCTTATCCGATATGTCTGGTGGAGAAAAGGGTATTTTTTTATTCATATTCGCCCTCATATTCTTCACAATATTTCTTAATTACAGAGACTATTTTTCTTTTATCAAAGGTGTTTGCAATTTCTTTAAACTCTTCAATAATATTTTCTATTTTATCTGGTTCAAAGAAAATATTTTTTTCTTCGGAAATATAAAGTTTCTCAAAATGAGAAAGATGAAGATTCTCTTTATTACTCAGTATCTCCTCATGAAGTTTTTCACCCTTTTTAAGCCCAGTAAAAACTATAGGAATTTCCTCTTCATTATAACCATACATATAAAGCAAATTCTTGGCAATATCGATAATTTTAACTGGCTTACCCATATCAAGCACAAATATATTACCAGAATCTATTGTGAGAGATTTTATAACAAGTCTTGAAGCCTCTCTTATGGACATAAAATACCTTGTGACTTCTGGATGGGTTATGGTTATTGGACCTCCATTTTCTATCTGCTCCTTAAAAATAAGCCCAACACTCCCCCTTGAACCAAGAACATTTCCAAACCTTACAAGACTAAATTTTGTCTTCTTTAACTGATTAAGAGATAAAATAATCTTTTCGGCAATTCTTTTAGTTGCCCCCATTATTGATTTTGGATTGACTGCTTTATCAGTGGAAATAAGAACAAAATTTTTAACATTGTTCTTCAAAGCCATTAAAGCAGTGTTATACGTGCCTATGACATTGTTTTTTATTGCTTCATCAGGACATTCTTCCATTAAGTAGACATGTTTATGTGCAGCCGCATGGAATATAACATCAGGCTGAAATTTTTTTATTTCATAATCCAGTTTTTCTCTATCTCTTATATCACCAATCGTATATTTCAGTCTCTTATCATCTTTATGCCTTGAAATAAGTAAATGTATTGAATTTTCACCATGACCGAAGGCAAGTATTTCATTAACTGGCAATTTGAGAAGTTGATTTACAATCTCATTACCTATTGAACCACCAGCTCCAGTTACAAAAATCCTTTTTCCATTGTAAAAGGGTGAGATTTTCTCTATATCAAAACCAACCTCTTCTCTACCAAGAAGGTCATCAAGGTTAACCTTTCTTATCTGTCTTAAATCAAACGTCCCCTCAACAATTTCGTAAAGTCCCGGAACAATTTTTACGTTTACTTTAAGAGGAAGGACTATTTTAAATATTCTTTGAATTACTTCATCTTTAGCTGAAGGAATGGCTATCAGAACTTCATCGATTTGATATTTTTTTATTATCTCAGGAGCATCAAAAACTTTGCCAAGAACAGGAAAATCAAGAACATATTCTATATTCTCATTATCATCAAGAAAGCCAACTACGTTATAAACCTTTTTCAGCTTCTCATTATTCTGAATGAGTAAAACTGCTAACTGACCCGCTCCACCACCGCCAATAATCAAAACATTTTTCATTTAAATATTATAAAATTTTATAACATTTTTTGCAATTAAATAATAAACATTGCATCTCCATAGCTAAAAAACCTGAACTTCTGTTTGATAGCAAAATCATAAGCATTTCTTATAAGCTCTTTTCCAGCAAAAGCATAAACAAGAAGTAAAAGCGTTGAATATGGTAAATGAAAATTGGTGACAAGTCTATCAATAACCTTAAATTTAAAACCTTCTTTTATAAATAAATCTGTGTAGGCACTATATGCATTGAAATTTTTGATGTCATTAAAAAATTCTCCAAGAGTCTCAAGTGTCCTTACAGTTGTAGTCCCGACTGCTGTAATTTTATATTTATCAATGGCTGCTCTCTTTATTTTTTCTATATTTTCCTCGTCAACACTGAACCATTCTTTATGTATTTTAAAATCCTCTATTTTACCATCTATGGGTTTAAATGTCCCCGGCCCAATATGCAAAGTAACAAAAGCAAACTCCACCCCTTTATCTTTAAGTGAATCAATAAGTTTTTCACTGAAATGAAAAGAGGCAGTAGGAGCGGCAACAGAACCATAGTATTTTGCCATCACACTTTGATATCTTTCATCATCTTCTTTACTATACTCTGATAGACCCAATTTTTTTCTTTTGCTGATAATATAAGGAGGTAATGGCATTAAACCAATTTTATTAATTTGTTCATATTCAATCTCTTCATTAAACTCAAGTATTCTGAATTCTTCAATTCTTTCAAGAAGAAGTGCCTTAATATCTTCAAAATAAATGTTTGTTCCAGACTTGAATTTTCGTGAATTTTTGACCATCACTTTCCACTTTTTGCCATCTATCTTTTCTATTAAAAGCAACTCTATCTCTTTCCCTTGCTCAGTTTTACCAATAAGTCGTGCTTTAAAAACCTTTGTATTGTTGAAAACAATAAGATCATTTCTATTAAAATAGTCAACTATCTCTGAAAACTTTTTTTCTGAAAAATTATTCTGTTTTCTATCCACAACAAGTAGTCTTGAAGATTCCCTTGAAATCGGAGGCTTTTCAGCAATAAGTTCTTCAGGCAACTCAAAAAAAAGATCATTAATATCCAACTATAACTCCTTGAGAAAATAATTCACCCAGTTTTTAAAATCTTTCAAATAAAAAGGTTCCCCATGTCCGGGATAAACGAGAAAATCAGAAGAAAACTTTCCGATTTTTTCAAGCGAATATTTCATTTTTCTACCATCTCCTCCGGGCAAATCTACCCTTCCAATAGAATCTTCAAAAATTAAATCCCCTGAAAACATTATTTTTCTATCTTCATTAAACAATATTGTAAGTCCATTCGTATGACCCGGAGTATGTAAATACTTCCACTCTTCACCATCAATAACAAATTTACCTTCCTCTTCATCAAGCAATATATCTGCCTCTGGTGAAATAAAATCATTAGCAATAAATGTTGAAAGATTTAAGGATGGATCTGTTAGCATTTTTGCATCTTCTTTATGAATAACAAGTTTTGCTCCTGTTTTTGACTTAACAATGCTATTTCCTGCTATATGATCATAATGCCCATGAGTATTAAAAATGTATTTAAGATTGGCTGGTATGTTTTTTATAAAATCTTTATCATCAGAAGCTGGATCAATAGTAAAACTTTCTTTATCACCTTTTACTATATAACTATTAACCATTAAATCACCAAGCACAAAACGTAAAACTTTCATAATTTCAATCCCTATCTTCAACTAAAAATATTGGAACGGTAGATTTGTGGATAAGAGTTTGTGAAACTCCCCCAAGAAGCATCTCTTTGAGATTTGTCTTTCCTTTTTTGCCTATAACTATCAATGTCGGATTCTCTGTGGCTGCATAGTTAAGTATCTCTGTAATCGAATAGCCCGTTGTAAGTAATGTCATAACATTTTTAAAACCTTTTTTCTCAAAGTGTTTCTTAAGCTCTTCAAGTCTTTCGAGATCTTTTTTATTAAAATCATCAATTTTATCAGGTTCTGTATATCTAAGGTTTCTCAAATCCTGAACATGAAGTATTATAAGCTTTTGATTACCATTCTGAAGCATTGACTCTACATACGGGATACATTTTTCAGAAGAGTGTGAAAAATCTGTGCAATATAGAATTTTTTTAAAAATATCCTGACAGTATAATCCTTCACCCTCTGCTTTACTTTTAATTTTATAGATAAGAATTGGTTTTTTTGAATGTTGAACAACCCTTTCAGTTACACTACCTAAAATAACCCTATCAAGAAATGAACTCCCATGAGAACCTATTATTATAAATGAAAAATCTCCTTTCTCAGCAAGGTCAACTATCTCTATCCAGGGTATACCTGTAATTATCTTATAATCCACTTTGAGATTATATTCTTCAAGAAATTTTTTCCACTTAAAAAGCAATTCTTCTTCATACTTTTCGTTTGCAAATTTATTCATTTCCTCAGAAACGCTTAATACATGAAAAAGAAGTATCTCTTTTACCCCATTTTTTGATAAACCAGCAAGACAACCAATTATCTGCTCTGTTTCCTCAGTAAAAACAACAGGAAATAAAACCTTACTTAACATAAAAAATCCTTGAAAATAAAAATCAACCTTATTTTGATTATAGTCAATGGAGTTGATTTTGTCAACATAAAATTTAAAATAAATCAAAAAACCATTGACAAAAATCAAAAATATAATTATACTTAATTTGTGCATCTGCTATATAGCAACTATAGTTAACTATATGAAGTATAAAAGATAGTTTATTTTATATATAGGAGGAATTTTATGAAAAGAATAGTTAGTTTATTAACTATTTCATTGCTAATTGTTTTTAGCTGTGCAAAAAGTGAAACAACTGTAAAACAGGAAGCTAAAACAGATACTGCTCCAGTTGAATTAAAGACTGACGAAAATATCTTCCCTATTTACAGTGATGTTTATGGTGGTGGACTTCCTACAGAGATGCCTTTTGCACCTGCTTCAGGAGCAAAGATGATTGTATATCTCTGGGAAGGAACCTGTAAGATGAAACCAGTAAATGATGAAGTTTACCAGGGTAAAGAAGCTCTTCTCGTAACTGCTGGTGCAGGAACATGGTTTGGTTTTGGTTTTCACAAAATAAGCCCTGGATCACAAAAAATGGAAGGTTTTGAAAACGGACATCTCAAACTCGCAATTAAAGCTGCTCCAGGTGCTGGTGATGTAAAAGTTCTCGTAAAACACAGTTATCAAACAGAATCATGGTTAAATCTTGATGCTTATGGGTTTAAAGCTGATGGAAAATGGCATGAAATTTCAATACCTCTTGCTGATTTCATTCCACAGATTAACTTCAAAGATGTAAATATTATGTTCGGAATGGCTCAGGGTAATAAATTTGTTCCTCTTTCAAAATACTGGATTGACGAAATCTACTGGACAAAAAATTAATTCATAAAAACCCTGTGGTTAATCCACAGGGTTTTTATTTATTTAATAAAAGATCATTTCCACATTAGTCATACCAAGAAATAAAGGATTTTGGTTGGTATGAATCCCATTTGAATTTATAAAAAAATAATTGGTGACATAACTTCTCGTAAAATAATATAGTTCAGAAAAAGTCACATTTCCATCAAGATTTATATCAGCTTTTTTATTCTCAAGTCCTTTGAGTAAATAATAAGTAAAAAGCCCATGTTTTAAATCCGGTATTTCTATGGATTCCTCACCTTCCATCGAAGCTGTCATTACAAAAAACCTTCTGTAAGCAACATAAGCTCCAGAAAAACATTTGTCAAAAATAAGTAATACCTTCTCACTCTTTGAATTCTTAAGCCAATTATATAATTCTTTTTCGGATATAAAACTATTCATATCACTTAAAGTTGCATCGTAAGGAACAATATAGCTAATGTCATTCGTCCTAAGCCCATGCCCTGAAAAGTAAAAGACATAGATATCTTCTGGTTTGAGTTTTTCAACAGTGCTTACTATATCATTTGAAATATTGAGTTTTGTAGCAAGGTTATTTGTCTTCATTTTAACGGAAAAGTTATTATTATTTAAAAATGATGAAAGACTTTGTGCATCTTCAACGCAATAGTTTAATCCACTAACATAGGCATAATTCTCAATCCCGTAAATTGTAGCATATCTAGTGGTTTCACCAGTTTCAAAATTAAACAATGAACAGGAAGTTAATAACAAAAATAATAAAATAATCATTAAAATATCCTGAAACCAAGACTTAAAGAATACGATATTGACATATTCGCATCACTTCCAGCATCAAAATAATTAATCATGCCAATTGAAAAATTAGCAAAAATTTTCTCACTAAAATAATATCCCACCCCAAGACTTCCAGAGATTTCTGGTAAAACATATCTTGGATAATAATAAGAATATATTAAAAAATAAGGCAATCCACCACCAATGTTCATTTCAAAATAAAATTTCTGAATATCAACATTAAAAATAAACCCTATTCCAATAGGAAGTTTAAATTTATCTGGATAAATATAACCACCCATTTTATCAGACTCTGATAAATAATAAAAGCCGGGAAAGGTAAACTCAAGACCAAAAAAATTATTTAAAGAGAGTTTTAAAAAATTTTCAAATCCTCCTCCAAACTGAATTTTAGTCTTAAAACTTTCCCCTTTATAATCATAAAAATTTTGTTCAAGCCCTGCTTTAATACCATAGTTCAACTTAACATTTCCATAAGCCATAGAAACAAAAAAAATAGCTACACAAAAAATTTTCTTCATAAAAAATCCTTCATTTATTTTTCCAAAAAAATCTAGCTAAAAAAACTTCAGGGTTTGCTTCACCTTCTACGAAGGTTCGCAATGACTGTCTTTATATTATCAAAGACTACTTAATTATATTAAACTTAATCATCTTTTGCCTTAAGGTATTTCTATGTATTCCAAGCATTGCTGCAGCCTCAGAAATCCTCCATCTACTCTTCTCAAGTGCTGCTATAATCTGAGCTTTTTCTATCTCTTTTAGCTCATTTTCAGTAATAACAAGATCGTCCTTTTTTACAAATCTTTCATTCTCAAGTATACTGCCCTTTAACGAAATATTGAACATATTCTCTGGCAAATCTTTAAGCGTTATTTTGCCATTCTCACTCATTATTATAGCGTGGTGGATAACATTTTCAAGCTGCCTTACATTTCCATTCCAGTCAAGAGAGAAAAAGAAATCCAAAACCTCTTTATCAATATACTCTATGAGGTTATTTTCCTTCTTTGAATAAAGTTTAATAAAATATTTTGTAAGAACAGGAATATCTTCCATTCTTTCCTTAAGTGATGGAAGTTTAAGGTAAACAACATTAAGCCTATAGTAAAGATCCTCTCTGAATTTAGACAGTCTCACCTCTTCCCATAGATTCCTGTTAGTAGCAGAAATAATTCTCACATCGACAGGAATAATCTCAAGCCCACCAACTCTCGAAATAGTTTTGTTTTCTATAACACGAAGCAATTTTGATTGAAGGTTTAAAGAAATCTCACCTATCTCATCAAGAAATATAGAACCATCATTTGCAAGCTCAAATTTACCAATCTTCTTTTTATCAGCTCCTGTAAAAGCACCTTTTTCATAACCAAAAAGCTCACTCTCAAGAAGTGTCTCTGGAATTTCAGCACAACTTATCTTGACAAGCCTTTTTGATGCCCTCTTACTTAACATATGGGCTGCTGTCGCAAAAAGCTCTTTACCTGTCCCACTTTCTCCCTCTATGAGAATGTTTGCCTCACTTCTTGCTGCTCTTTTCAGCTTAAGAAAGGCATTAATAATGGCTTTAGAATATCCTATGATACCAAAATTTTGCATTTCTCTAACAATAGTTAAATTCTCTTCATCTGGGTGCTTGATCAATTTATCAAGTTCTTCAATTTTCATAGTCCATCCTTATCGATATTCTATAAAGCCCTCTCTTAAATCCTTATATACCCCTCTTGCTTTTCTTTTAACTTGTTCGCTATATTCTCCCTCTATTATACTTTTCAAAATTTCTTCTGATTTATAAACTTTCTCAAAATAAACATAAACCTCAGCAAGGCTTATCATAGAATCTGCATAAAAATTCTTATCATTTTTGAACTTTGCTATATTTTTCTCAAGATCATCAATTTCATCAAGTGTAGCAATCTTGGTTTTCTTAAGTAGTTCAAGTAAGCCACTTATAACAAGCTTCTTCGTGTCATTATCTGCCTTTGAAAGTCCATCTCGAAAATATATATATCCTTCTTTCTCTCTTTTCCTTGCTATGCTTAATAAACCTCTATAATAAAGCCTTCTTCCCTCATTTTTTATTTCACTTATTACTTTATCTGCCTTTTCATAATTATTTCTTCTTAACAATAACTCAATAAGATTAAACCTTACAAGATCCTTCTCTTCTTCTGATATATCTGTTGAGTTAATCAAATTCTCATATTCTTTTACAGCCTCAGCATACGGAAGATTATTTTTAATGTTTTCTATTATTCCTTTTATGCCAAGATTAGACGGCTTTTCATTTGTAACTTCATTGGTAACTTCTATCTTTTTTTCTTTCTTTACTATCTCTTCTTTCTTCTCTACAACATTTGTTTCAAGAATAATATTGATGTAATAATTGACCCTTTTTTTTATCTCTCCTCCTAAATCAACAATATCAAATCTTATCCTGCTATCTTTCCTTCCCGAAGTAAACAAAAATATTCCTTCTTCTATTTTTGAATCATTTGAATTAAATATTGTGTCCCCTTCTATAGACTTTAATACTACAAATCCATCTTTATAAGGAACTTTTATAGTAAAAATATTATTATTTTTGATCCTTACAATCTTATTCTCAGTCTCTATACGTTTTTCAATAGGTAAAGGTTGCTTATCAGCTTCATCTTCAGAAATAAGCTCATTTTTTTCTTCTCCATTAGTCAAAGCACCTATATCCTTTAAAATTTGCTTCATCAAATCAAAATCAACTTTTTTAATATTTCTCAAAAGAATCAAATGTTCCTGACTGCATGAAAAAAACAAAAATAAAAATAATAAAATTCCCTTTTTCATACTAACCTGCTTTTCTAACTTAAAAAACTTTTTGCTCCTTTATGCTCTGGATCTAACTTTAACACCATCTCAAATGCTTTTCTTGATAACTCCTTTTCTCCAAGCTCTACAAATTGCAGTCCAATTCTATAAAGAAAGTCTTTGTTGTCCTTAAAGAAATCAAGACTTTCAAGAAGAAAATCTATAGCCTCTCTCTTTTTCCCAAACCTTATCTTTGTAAGTGCAGCGGCAAATAGATATTCTCCCTTCTTTTCTTTTGAAATAAGTTCAGTAAATATTTTATCAGCTTCTTCATATTTTAGCAAATTAGATTTAACTATCCCTAAAGTATAGAATAATTCAGTGCTCTCGGGGAAAAAGTTCAGTGATAATTCAATAATTAGCTCTGCTTCAATTAACCTATCAAGCATAAAAAAGGAATTGGCAATTATTAAAAAAAATCTCTCTTCTATCACATTGTTCTCAAGAAGCATTTGACCATAAATTAAAGCATCATCAAATCTTTGTGTATAAAAGCTACAAAGCGTTAACTGTTTTAAGACTTCCACTTTAAAATCATTATCAATATCCAAGTATAAAAATTCCTTAAAGATATTGTACCCCTCTTCAAAATTCCCCATCATCACGGCTATAAGACCAAGTTTGACCTCATAAACCTTATTTTTGGTTTTCTCAACACATTTCTCATAAGATTTTTTTGCATATTCAATATCATTAAGCTCAAAAAAGCTATCTCCTAATACCCCGAGTTGATTATAATCCAATGGTTCATATTCCAGAGCCTTCCTTAAAAATTCTAAAGCTAAGGTCATATCATTCTTAGCCTTATAAGATAAACCAATATAAAAATAAACTTCAAAAAGATTTTTTCTTATTTCTATGCAATAATTCAAGAATTCAATAGCTTTATCATAATTTTTTACTTCATAATAACTTATACCAAGCCCAAAATATAGATAATCTAAAGCAACTTTGATATTTTTATCATTTTTTAAAATATCAAAAAACTTCTCAAAATATTCTATGGCTTTAATAAAATCTTTTTTTAAAAAAGACCCTATTCCCATACCATAGATTGAAAGAGGTGTTTGTTTTTTTTCATACATTCTTTGAAATAAATCAATGGCATAATCAAGTTTCTGTAATTCTATAAACCTTATACCCACCAAATATACATTTTCATCATAAGATGAGAAAAATCTTTCGTCCTTAGTTATCTTATAAGCCATATCATAATCTTTTCTTTCAATATAACAAAATGCGATATAAGGTAAAGCATAAGGATAATAATCATCAATAATATCTATACTCTTCAAATAGTTGAGACTCTCCTCAAAATCAAAAAGGTAAAAATTCACAACCCCCATATTATACTTGAGATAATTTTTGTCTGGATCAAGTTTAAGAGCCTCACTTAAAACAATTTTTGCTTTTTGAAATTCCTTCTTTTCAAGAAATATATTGGAAAGATAAAATAACATTTTCTTAACTTCTTCAACGTCATCAAAGAGATCATATATCATCTTGAGAGCTTCATTTGCTTTTCCAAGTTCAAGTAATTTATAAAAAAAATCTATATTAAAATTTTTATCTACGGTTGCCATTTAAACCTCCAGCAATGATAAAAATATTTTCACAAGTTCTGGATCAAACTGCTTGCCAGCATTTGAAATTAAGTCTTCTCTTATCAAATCAAAACTTTTCGCTGGTGAATAAAGTGTTCCATTCAACATTCTATCGTAGGCATTTGCAATACTTACAATTCTTACACAGAGTGGAATTTTTGACCCCTTAAGCCCATCTGGATAACCCTGCCCATCAAACCTTTCGTGATGATAACTTACTATTTCAAGCACATGAGAATTATTGGCAAGCATAGGCATCAGGATTTTTCTCCCGATAATTGGATGTTTCTTAACTATTTCATACTCCACCTCATTAAGTGTCCCCTCTTTAAGAAGAATACTATCAGGAAGGCCTATCTTTCCTATATCGTGGAGAGTTGAACCCATAACCAGACTTTCGAGTTGATTCTTTGAAAAGCCGACCTTTTTACCCAGCTTTTCTGCATATATTGCAACGTTGTGAGAATGCTCAAGGGTTCTTCTGTCCCTTACTTCAAGAGTATTAAGTATAACCTTTAAGCTATCAAAAAAAGAACTCTCAAGCTCTTTTTTTGCCTCTTTTACTGCTTTTTCAAGTGATGTTATATATTTTCTTCTTTCATCAAGAAGTTTCAACTTATCAATCACTCTATTAACAGCGAACAAAATCTCATCAACAGTAAAAGGTTTTAAAATATAATCATACGCACCATTTCTTATAGCTTCTTTTAGATTCTCTACACTTCCATAAGCCGAAATAACTATAATATGTGCATCGGGATTATAATCTTTTATTTTCCTTATTAACTCAAGTCCTGTCATTTGTGGCATAAGAAGGTCAGTTATCACTACATCAATTTCATTGGTTTTATATACCTCAAGTGCATCTTCTCCATTTTCTGCAGTGTATATTAAATTTATATTGGGAGACAGTTTTAAAATATCATTTAAGACCTTTAAAACAGAAATTTCATCTTCAACTATCAAAAAATTATACTTTCTTCTCTGCATATTAATCCTCAATTTATATTAAGATAAAACCAAGCTGTGGCATAATTTTTATCTATCCTCATAGCTATCTTAAGAAATTTCTCAGCAAGAGAATTATAACCTAATTTACTCAAACATTTTGAAGTTTTAAATGCAAAATTTGGAATATCCGAGTAAGTTTCCTGTGCTTTAAGATAGTATTCAAGAGCCTCAGCATATTTTCCTTCTTCATAATAAATCTCTCCAATTTGAAAATAAGCAAGTGCATTAAAAAATTCATCAAGAGTTGTATTAACTATTTTTTCAAAAAATTCCCTTGCTTCCTTAAATTTTTTCTGGTTTAAATAAGACATTCCTATAAAATAAAGAGTATCCGTAGAAGAAAACTTATGATATGACAATTTCAAGTCCTCTATAGCACCACTATAATCCCCAATCTTATATTTTGATATACCTTTCATCTTAAAAAAATACTCTTTAAACTCAACAGGAACATCTTTTATAGAATTGAAAAATGAAAGAGTATTTGAATATTCACTTTTTGTTCTTGAATTTAAAAAAAGTAAGTATGCCATACCAAAATTTCTGTAAACACTCAAATTTGAAGAACTATCTTTTTCAATAATATTACTCAACTTCTGAATAAAGTCTTTATCACCTTCAAGAGAAAGTTTTAATACTATTCTATATTCTCTCTTTGCATAATTTATATTGTTCTTATTCTTTATCTTTTCAAGAATACTATATGCCTTTAAAAAATCTCTCTTATCATAGGCTTCATCAAATCTATAATATGCAGAACACGAAACAAAAATTAAAAACAAGAAAAAATATAAAAATTTCACCATACTTCAAAATATCCCTCTTTTTCTTTGAATTTTAAACCTTTTTCTATAATATAACTTTTAATTTCACTAACCAGCACAGGCTTAATCGTATCGCTATGCTTACCTTTACCTGTAATTATCTTGAGTTTTATTTTATCCTTTGCTATTCGAGTTATATTATAATCAATTATATTTATAGCTTCCTGTAAGGTTTTATTGTGTAAGTCTATAGTAATAAAAACAGCTTCAGATTTTTTTAAATTAACTTCATCCTTCTTAAAGGGTTTTAAATTTTTCATTGCCTCAAGAAAAATATCCTCTGGATTCATAAAAATTCTTTAATTAACTAAAAAGCACGAAACAGACCCGGGAAACAAGAAGAAATTAAACCTTTTATCGACATTCAATATTCCTCCTCCCGTTAAAGAAAAATATGTGCCTTTTTTCCTTGCAGAATCAAAATCCATATCAAACGCAGAAAAATCTCCTTCAAGGTTTAATACCACAATTCTTTCACCACTACTATAAATCATCCTTTTATCTGAAAAAGATACTTTCTTAAAATTTCCCTGTTCTAAAAATCTTATTAAATCAAGAATAGCTCCTCCAAGCATCTTATGATCTATAAGTATTTTTCCCTTTTTAATAATCATATAACTCATTGTGGCAATATTATTGATAGAAAACTCATCACTTGCAATAAAGTTAACTTCATCACTGAGGTTATAATCTTCAATACCCTTAAAATTTGCTTCTGGATACAAGAAAAACTTTCTTCTCAAATCCCAATAATAACTTACACAAACACTTCTCCCTTTAGCCCTCGATAATTTATTGTTAAGTAAATACATTGAATTGTCAAGCTCACTTGCAAATAATTTTATAATTTCATCAGCCTCATTATCCTGAAAAAAGGTGAGATCAAGAAATAAGCTATAACCTTTGCTTTTAAAATTAGATAAATATTTTTTTAATTTTTCTCTGGTGGCAGAAGAAGAATAATCAACAATATACGTAGAAGAGTAGCTTATAGATTCCTCTTTAAAATCATTAATACTCCATAACTTTCTACTATAATACTTTGGTTGAGTAAATAAACAAAGATAAATGTAATAATTTATACCTTTCTGTTTTAAAAAAGAATCTATTTCTTTAAAATTAGGATCTTCATAGTCAAAGTCATACACTCCACCTTCCTTGGTCATTCTGAATGGATTATCAACCACTACAAAATCTATACTAATGCCCTTTGATTCAAGAAAATTAACTATATTTACAATCTTCGAGAGTGACGCCCCACGAAAATCTATAGAAATAGAATAGGAAAGGCTAATCCCCAATAAAATAAATAAGATAGAAAGAAAATGCCTCATAACATCAATCCCTCAAATTCGTAAATGCAAGAGCTGCAGAACCAAGAATACCTGCATCATTACCCATCTCTGCAAGTTTTATCGTAAAAACCTCATAAGCATAAGGAATAGCATAAAGAGAAGTATAAAATTTCACCTTATCAAGTAAAAATTCTTTAGCTCCTGATACACCACCACCTATTATACAACATTCTGGATTTAAAATATTAACGATATTTGCTATACCAAGCCCAAGATACCTGCACATTTCATCAAATATCTCCATCGAAATTTTATCCCCCGCTTTTGCTTCTTCCACAATAACCTTTGCATTTATATTGTCTGGATAATATTTAATAAGAGTCGTTTTTACTCCTTTTCTTACTAAGGATTTGGCTCTCTTTATAATAGCAGAAGCAGAAGCAAAAGCCTCCCAACAACCATAGTTACCGCACCCACACGGTCTTCCGTCAAGGTCTATAAGCATATGTCCCACTTCTCCGGCACAGCCATTCTTTCCATGATATATCTTACCATTGATAAATATACCTGCCCCAATTCCAGTGCCAACAGTAATGACAAAAAAATTATTCATTCCCTTACCAGCACCAAATAAGAATTCACCTGTTGCTGCATTATTTGCATCATTATCAACAAAAACCGGTAATTTAAATTCCTGAGATAACTCCTTCGCCATTGGATAATTTTCAAAAACTCTTATGTTTGAAAAAATGTTTATATTCCCCTTATCATCAGCAATTCCTGGGACCCCTACTCCAATAGCCTCAATTTTCTTATCTTTGTTTTTCTCCATAAGATTTTTTATCGAATCTTTTATATTTTGCATCACAACGGAAGAAGAGTTTGCCTCTACACCAGTTGGAATTTGAAGAGAATCAACAATATCTCCTCTATCATTAACAACACCTGCCTTAATAAAAGTTCCTCCAAGATCAACTCCAATGCAAAAACTCATTTTACCATCTCCTTAAGTTATTTAAGAATTTGACCTATTCTTTCTATTACCTTTTCTCTATCAATAGGTTTTACAATATAACCTTTGGCTCCAAGTTTTATAGCCTCTTTAACAGATTCTACAGTACCCAAAGCTGTTATCATAACCACTGTAACATTAGGATCGAGTTCCCTTATTGCTTTAAGAGTTTCAATACCATCCATTTCTGGCATTGTAATATCAAGTGTCACAAGGTCGATCTGCCCTTTCATAGACTTAAAAAGTTCAAGCCCAGCTTTACCATTTTCAGCCGTTCCAGCTATCTCAAAATCCCTCGACATAAAAATTTGAGTCAAATGTTTTATAACAAACTGAGAGTCATCAACAATAAGGACTCTCACATGCCCACCTTCAACTTTTCTACCAGTAGGAAGACCGTTTTCATCAAAAATTATAGCCATATACTCCTCCTTCTCAATTTTCTTTGAAAGCTATATTTATTTCAACAATTCCAAGCCCAGTATCTATAGGAATAATAAGTGCTTCCATATCGGAAAATTCATAAATATGGATATTTTCCCCCGTAATTATAGTAGGTGGAGTAAAATTAAATGACAGATTTTCCTTTTCAAGCCTTGTTACAGATCTGCCTGTAACCATATTAGCAAGCTCTCCAATAGTGCTTCTCACCATATCATCAAATTTTGTGAATTTTTCACCATTCATCTTTGAAGCAATATTTAAAGCTGTATCTTCCGTCATATCAAAAACAATTCTCCCGCTGACATTACCCGTAACACCTATAACAACAGCTACCCCCTTCATTGAATCACCAAGTTTTTTTAAATAAAGCTCATTTCTTTTCACATTTGTTTGCAAAACTTCATTGAGAATATCAAAAGCGGCTTCGATAAAAGGATTGATATATTCTATCCTCATTTTGCCTCCTTATATTTACTTTCTTGTTTTATAACTGAAATATAATCAAGTATACCCGATAAAGAGATAGTAAAAATTTCCTTTTCATCTTCAAGAATTATACCTTCAAATAGATAATTTTTAACCCAGCTATTTATAACATCCTGACTTCTATATTTTTCTTCAACCACTGCAACATTTTTATATATGCTATCTACAACAAGCCCAAAAACATCCTTTTTGTCTTTAAGAATCAATATAAGTTTTTCCTCATCATATATTTTATTGTCTTGCTTAATCTCTTCATTTTCCTGAAGAATCGATTTCAAGCTGAAAACAGGAACAATATTACCTCTTAAGTTTATCACTCCAAGAAGTTCTTTTGCAGTATTTGGAACTCTATATATAGTTTTAAAAAATATTATCTCCTGAAGATAATTTATATTTATAGCAAAGAAACTTTTGTCAAGTTTGAATATTATAGCATTAAAAAGAATATTTTGCTTTAATTTTTCCTCTTTTTCTTCAACTCTCTTATTCAATATTTCTTTTTCCAATTTTTTCTCCTAATTTGCTATAATTCTTTCCACATCTATTATAAAAGCTATATCACCATTTCCTATTATTGTTGCGGCAGAAATTCCTTTAGTTTTAACAAGCCTGTTATTTAATGGTTTAATAACAATATCCTGTTCACCAATAACATTATCTACAATGAAGCCAAAATTTTTATCCTTTGATTTTACAACAATACAGTAATTTTTTTCAATTTCTTCAATAGATATTTTTTTATGATAGAAAAATTCTTCCAAAAAAACTACCGGAACAAGATTTTCTCTCAAAAAGATCATTATTTTACCATTTATATCCTTAAAATCATTTTTTGAAACAACAATTGTCTCCTCTATAGAAGCAATAGGAATAAAGTAGTGAATTTCATTTACAACAACCAGAAGTCCCTGAATAATTGCAAGTGTTAATGGAAGTCTCACCACTATTTTTGATCCTTTATTTTTAGCTGTATAAAAACCCACATTACCACCCATTTCCTCAATCTTTTTCTTCACAACATCCATGCCAACCCCTCTACCTGATATTTCTGTCACCTGTTTTGCAGTAGAAAAGCCGGGCAAAAATATCAAGGCAAGAAGTTCTTTCTGACTCATTTTTTCCACAACTTCCTTAGGAAACATCTTATTCTCTATCGCCTTCTTCCTCAAAGCATCAAAATCAACCCCTCTTCCATCATCACTTGCTTCAATAACTATACTATCTCCCTCATGGTATGCATTAAGAACAATTCTACCTTTTGGTGGCTTGCCAAGTTTAATCCTTTCTTCAACTGGTTCTATACCATGGTCAAGAGAATTTCTTATAATATGAATAAGAGGATCAAATATATCATCAACCATACTCTTATCTATTTCGGTTTCGACACCTTCTATAACAAGTTCTACATCTTTTTTCATCTTTTCAGCCATATCCCTTACAAGTCTTGGAAATCTTGAAAAAACAGTCTGAATAGGAACCATACGAAGATTCATAACATTTTCCTGCAAAGAAGAAGAAATCCTCGAAAGTTTCTGGACAGTCTCTTTGTATTCATCAAATACTTGAAACATCTCCCCAAAAGAATCAAATAAAAGGGCATTCTTTTCAGCCTTTAATTTCTCATCATTATCAAGGTTCAGTTTTAAAACACCACTTAAAAATGGTTTTAACACATTTTTTAATACAGTCTCAACTTTACTCATTCTATCATTTATTTGAGACAAAGAAGCCTTTGTTATAACAAGTTCCCCCATAAGATTGAGCAATTCATCAACCTTCCAGCTCTCAATTCGTATTGTTGAAGTTGCCCTCTTTGTATCTTCTGTTTCTTTTTTCTCTTGTTGCGGCTTTATTTCCTGAGATTTCTCTAAATTTTTTATAGAAAAACCATCCAGCATTTCTTTGGTCAAAAGAAGAACATCAAGTTTAGTAAGCATTTCAGACAAAAATGTTTTATCTCTTATCTCACTTTCTGATTTTTCAGTCGCAAAAACAAAACAAACTTCCTTGGCGAAAACACTTTCAAGATAATTAAGGGTTGGTTCCATTTTAATTATTTCACCAATATCATTTAATAAAGCATAAACCTGAAATGGTGCAACATCCTTCATCTCGTATTGCTCATTAAAATCATAACACAAAATATATACTTTTTTACCTTTCTCTATTAAATCATGGATATTCTCTATCTCAAAATTTGTAAGTTTAGATTTAATAAGTTCAGTAGATACTTTCTCTTTATTATCAGATTTTGAAATTTGTCCACCAGAGGTTGAAGATTTGCCTTCTTTAAGAGATTTAAAAAACTCAATGAGTTTAGACTGCCTATCTGAAGAATAAATATTTCCTTTCTCCCTCTCAACAAGCATTTTTTCTATTTCATCTTTTGCCTCTAAAAAATTTGAAATATATTCTTTGGTAATTGACAAACTCTTTTTCCTCACCATATCCATAACATCTTCAAAAAGATGGGTAAAATCCTTGATTTCATTAAATCCCACAGTTGCCGCTCCACCTTTGATTGTATGAACACTCCTGAAAATTTCATTAATAGCCTTCTGATTATCTGGCTCTCTCTCCAAAACCAAAAGGCTTTCTTCAAGAGATGAAACAAGTTCAAACGCTTCAGACAAAAAATCTTTTACTAATTCAATAGACATATCCATACAAATATCCTCAATTATTTAAAAAATCTATTCACAGCAAAGCCAATTTCTTCAACATTCAAAACCACATCAGCTCCTCCCATTTTCACGGCATTTCCCGGCATTCCCCAGACTGTAGAAGAAACCTCATCCTGTGCAATAACAAAAGCTCCAGATTTTCTCAAATTAACACACTCCATCGCACCATCTTTACCCATTCCCGTAAGTATTATAGCAAGAACATTACTCGAAACATACTGTCTTATCGACTTAAAGAATATATCTACTGAAGGTTTGAAAAAAAAACCTTCATATTCATTGTTATCTTCTTTAAAAACAATCGAATTATCACATTTAACAAGCTTTGCATGTTTTCCACCCGGGCAGATATATATACAACCACTCTCAAGTTTATCTTCGTTCTTTAATTCTTTTACATTTCTGTTAAATGAATGGGTGAGATTTTTTGCAAATTCAAGTGTAAAGCCGGGCGGCATATGTTGTGCTATAACTACAGGGACAGGCAAATTATCAAGATTTTTTATAATCTTTCTTAATGCTACGGGTCCTCCCGTTGAACTCCCTATAGCAACAAGCTCTGGCTTAATCCGTTTAATTTCAAAAATTTTTTCAAACTCATTTAAGCCAACTACATAATCACCTTTTGCTTCAATTTTTTCTACCTTTATGTCTGGCTGTATTTCTTTTTTTGAAAGAAGTCCATTAATCTTATAATTAAATTCATTTTTTAAATAATTTATATTATCCTGAATATTTCCATCAGGTTTTTTGATTAGCTCGCTTGCTCCATAGTTTAATGCCTCAAAAACTGCAGAAGACCCCTCTTCGAGTAAAGAGCTGAACATTATAACCTTGGGAACCTTTGGTGGTGGGTTATTTTTAATGTATTTTAAAAAATCAAGTCCATTCATCTCTGGCATTTCAATATCAAGAACAACTATATCAGGAGAATAAAGTAGCATTTTCTGTAGTCCTATTTTACCATCAGAAGCTGTCGCAACAACATCCATCCCTATATCAGAAAGTATCTGAGATAGATATTTTCTTACAAGGACAGAGTCATCAACAATCATAACCTTTATTTTCTCGTCACTCTTTAACATAAGCCACTCCATAGTTTAAAGTAATTGGCTTAAATTTCTCATAGATACCAAATAAACTTTCTGAGTGACCCAAAAGCAAATATGCATTCTTCTTTGTAGAAATATAGAAATTTTCAAGAACTTTTCTCTGGACATCCTCATCAAAATAAATTATTACATTTCTGCAAAAAACACAATCAACATCTCTTATCCCATTGTCATAAATTAGATTGTGCAAGTCAAATTTTATCTTTTTCTTCAAAAAATCCTTCACTATATAAACATCGTTAGAAAGCACATCAAAATATTTATGAATATAACTTGAATTAACCTTCGCCACACTTTTATTAGAATATTTTCCTTCCTTGGCAATAAACAAACTCTCAAGGCTAATATCTGATGCTACAATTTCAAAATCATAACCTTGACCAAAAAGTCCATTTTTCTCCATATATTCATAGGTAACCATTGCAATCGTATATGGTTCTTCTCCAGTAGAACAACCAGCACTCCATATCTTTATCTTTTTATCTCCATTTTTGATTATCTCTGGCAAAATCTCCTTTTCATACATTTCGAATTGTCTTTCATTTCTGAAAAAACTCGTAAAATTGGTAGTAACAAAATCAACAAAAGAATTAAGCTCATTTTTATCAGACATCAGTAGTTCATAATATTTTTCTATGGAAAGATTTTTTTCTTTTGTTTTTGCATCAAGCCTGCTTTTAAGGACTGCAATATTTGACTCTTTGAAAACTATTCCGCAGGTTTTATAAACAATATCAGCAATGTTAGTAATAATATTACTTTCTTCCACAAAAGCCCCTTTAACTATCTATTAAAACAACTTCCTTATAGTTAGAAAGTTGAGTGGATAGTTCATATTCAAACAAATCCCCAATCAAAACCATATCCATATTTTCAAAGGCCTCTATTACTCTCGTAAGTAAAGAATTCATATCTTCATAGAGTTTCCCAACTTTTTCCTGTTTATCTTCTTTGAAAGTTTTTATATTCCTTTTCAGAAAAGCTGTAAGAATTTCCATTACATTTATTAAATATTCTACACTCTGAAGTGCTTCTCTGTCATTTCCCACCTGAAATGCTTCAGAAACTTTGGGTAATAAACTTAAACTTTCTTCTATGAGATGTCCAAGTTCTTCCTTTTTGGGTAATTGAAAATATATAAGTTTTTCCCTTACGGCTTTTATATAATTAACAAGACTATCTATAACACTAATAAGCGTTTCAATATTTATATCCTTTTCATCAAGATCAAAAAATTTAATCACTTTATCTATTGAACTTATTATAGTTATTGATTCACTATTACCAATATAGCCAGTTTTAGCAATAGTTTGAATTGTATCTTTTACCCAATTAAAGGCATCTATAATCTCCTGTTTCTGGTTTAAACCCTTCTCCTTAAGCGAATTTTTCACTTCAGTTAAAAGCCTCTGGCATTCAAGAAAAAGGTCATATATTACCTCTTCTTTCTTCTGGGCAATTACTTCAATTTCTTTAACATTGTCAATAGAAATTTTTGAAAGGGCTTCATCATCAAAATTTATCTCTTTACCATCAATCAATATTCTTGTTATTAAAGCATCTTCAGAAGCAAGCAATTGTGATAAAGACTTTAAAACATCTAAAACATTTTTTTCATTTTCAAGAACAAAATCAACTATTTCATTATTAATCTTTAATTTCATTATCTTCTCCTTTTTACATTAATAATATAAAACATAACTGAAATTTATTCAATAAAAAATAGATTTTATATTTTTCAATCACAAAAAATTTTTACTTTTTAAACTTAAAGATATATAATATAATGTGGAGTTTTTTGAATAATGCGATTAAAGAAGATTTTTATCCTTTTAATTTTTCTTTCTTCCTGCATAAATATAAATAGATTCTCAAAAGAAGAAATTGACAAAGAAAGAACCGAAATAAAATCAAAAATAACAAAACAAGAAATATTATATATCCAAATAGAAAGATTCAAGAATGATTCTCAAGTTAAAGAGATAGATTATCTTTCAAATGCTATAGTTGATTTACTTATTCAATATCTTTCATTTTTTGAAAATGAAAGTGCATTTTTACCACTGAAAATAAGCTACACAAATATCGGTAAAGAAATCTCAAAAAACTCTTATTTCTATAAATATATAACCAACATAAACACACAGCTAACTCAATTTTCCACAAATATATCTCAATCTATCACAAACATAGAAATTATTGAAACAAATACTGTAAAACAAAGAAATAGAACTTTAGTTGAATATAAAAGAATAACCAATATCATAACGAATGAAATAACAAATCTCAGTGCATCAAACATAATTGAAACAAATCTTCCATTTCTTACGGAAGAGAATTTTTACCTTATGGTTTCAAATGAATTTCCAGAAATAGAAAATGAAATTAAAAATTTAAGAATTGTAATCTCTACAAATGCAATAACAAATGAAAAATACATATCAACAATCAAAGGAAGCTATAAAATATCAAAAGAATCAAAAGCAAGTGGTCCAAAAATAATAGAAATTGAAATAGATACAATAAACTTTTTGACCACTACAAATACAAATAGTTACAAAATAACTTCAAGAGAAGACGTTTTGAACGAAAATATAATTCAATTCATCAAACCTTATAGAAAATTTATATTAAACAAACCAACAGGAGATATTACAATAAACTCTCAACCAGAAGATGTAGATATCTATATAAATGGAATATTTCTTGGTAAAACACCTCTCTATTTCCCAGCAATAGAAAGTAAGACTCATAAGATTACCTTTTCAAAAGAAGGATATAAAAGAACAACTTTAAAATACAACTTAAAGGAAAATATAACGAATGTTATCTTTTACAATCTTGAAGAAACAAAAACTGGCGGAATAATAAAAATTAATTCTACATCTTCCAATGCAAGGGTTTTTATTAACTCCAACTACAAAGGTAAAACGCCTCTTGTAGTCTCAAACCTTAATTTATTTGACACTCACAGGGTTGTTGTCTATCCTGAAGAAACAAATTTAGAACCTTTTTACTATAATTTTACATTGACCAAGCCCGATGAAAATATTGATATAACAGCCTCTTTTAAAACATATACTGGCAATACAGAAATGTTTAAAAAAACAATGTGGGGCTTAGCTTTTACCTCATGGGGACTTACATTGGCTTTTGTTGGACTTGATATATACAGCCACTATCTTTCCGAATATCATAAAGATCAATATTATTCATATAAAAAAACTGAAGACAACTATTATTTTCAATATTACGCATATATGAGCCAAATTTACTATAATTATTTTTTGTTTTCTACGGTTTTATCAATGGGAATGACTGCTTTAGCTCTTAACTCTGAAGATATTTATCTTGGAATATATTCATCAGACAACAAAACATTTGTAGCCACATTAAACTTAAGATTTTGAGGTAAAAATGGAAATAACAAAAACAGAGTTTGAAGGACTTTACATAATAAAACCACAAGTTTATACAGACAATAGAGGATTTTTCTTTGAAAGCTACAACCAGAAAATATTTGAAAAAAATGGACTTATATATAATTTTGTGCAGGACAATCAATCTATGTCGAAAAAAAATGTCTTCAGAGGATTTCATTACCAGCTTGAACCATACTCACAAACAAAACTGGTAAGAGTTTTAAAAGGTAGTGTAATAGATTACGCCATAGATTTAAGAAGAGGTTCGCCTACTTTCGGGAAATGTTTCTCAATAGAATTATCAGAAGAAAATAAACTTCAACTGTTAATACCAAAGGGTTTTGCTCATGGCTTTCTTACAATCACTGAAACAGCAGAATTTTTCTATAAGTGTGATAATTTCTACAATAGGGAAAGTGAGGGTGGCATAAGATTTGACGATCCTGAACTCAATATTACTTTACCAGTAGAAAAAGAAAAACTTATTATTTCAGAAAAAGATAGAAATTTGCCTTTTTTAAAAGATGCAAAAATTAATTTTATATTTGGAGAAACCAGATGAAAATCTTAGTAACTGGTTCAAATGGACAATTAGGTCAGGAACTTAAAGAATTATCAAATTCAACAAAAGATATAAATTTTATTTTCACAGACATTCAAGAACTTGACATTACAAATCCAAAAGATGTTGAAAATTTCATTTCAAAAAACAAATTCGATATAATAATAAACTGTGCGGCATACACTGCAGTAGATAAAGCTGAAACAGAGAAAGAAAAAGCAAGAAAAATTAATGCTGAAGCTGTCTATCACCTTTCTAAATCTGCAAGAGAAAATAATGCTTTATTAATTCATATTTCAACTGATTTCGTATTTGATGGTAAAAAAAATACCCCATACACAGAAGAAGATAAACCAAAACCTCTCTCAGTCTATGGAAAAACAAAACTTGAAGGTGAAAAAATAGCTTTAAAAGAAGCAAAAAAACTAATAATTTTAAGAACAAGCTGGCTATATTCCTCTTATGGAAATAATTTTGTAAAAACAATAATTAAAAATGCAAAAGAAAAAAAGAACTTAAGAGTAGTATTTGATCAGGTTGGAACTCCAACTTATGCAAAAGATTTGGCAAAAGTTATACTTTCATTGTGTAATACAAAAATTAATACAAAAGAAATCTTTCACTATAGCAATGAAGGAGCTATAAGCTGGTTTGACTTTGCAAAAGCAATCTGCGAAATAGCAAAAATAGATTGCGAAATAAGTCCAATATTAACAGAAGAATATAAAACCCTCGCAAAAAGGCCTCATTACAGTGTCTTAAATAAAAATAAAATCAAAAAATACCTTGAAATAAAAATTCCATACTGGAAAGAATCATTAACAGAATGTATAAAAAAAATAGAAGGTGAAATATGAAACCCTTTTTTAAAACCTTAAGAAAATCCTTCATAGAAGGATTGATTTTTATAATTCCTGTCGGAATAATGCTATGGATAATTTACTATGTATTTAAACTATTCTATGGAATGTTTCACTTTTCTATTTATTTTATTCCATTAGAAATAAGAAAACTTCCTTATGTCAAAATTGGAGTTGTGGTTTTAGCTTTTTTGATTGTGCTTTTACTGATTGTGATAATTGGAGCACTTGTAAATTCGTTCTTTGGCAAATTGATAAAATCTTTATTTGACAGATTATTTTCAATAGTTCCAATATTCAAGACATTTTATGATTCGTTAAAGCAGATTTCTTCAATGATATTTAAAGAAAAAAAAGCAGAATTTTCTTCAGTAGTTTTAGTAGAATTTCCAAAAACAGGTAGTTATAGTATTGGTTTCATAACTTCAAAATTGAATAAAAAAATAATTTCAGAAGACGGAAAAGAATTCTACAGTGTGTTTGTTCCAACTTCACCAAACCCAACAACAGGTTTTACATTAATTTTAGAAAAAGAAAAAATTAAAAAAATAAATATTTCTGTAGAAGAGGCTTTAAAGTTTGTTGTATTTGTTGGTTCATTACAGGAAAACGGGGAAAATAAAATATAAAGGGGACTTAAATGTTAAACGAAAAATTTACAAAGATAGTTTCAACAATTGGACCTTCTTCTTCAAGTGAAAAGATTATAAAAGAATTGATCAAAGAAGGGACAGATGTATTCAGACTCAACTTTTCACACGGTAGTCATGAAGACCATCAAAATTCTTTAAATAACATAAGAGCTATGGCTCTCGAACTTAACAAACCAGTGGCTGTATTTCAAGACTTACAGGGACCAAAAATAAGAATAAATCAACTCGAAAACAAAACCTTAGAACTCAACAATGGAGAAGAATTTATCATAACCACAGAAGAACTTGTTGGTGGAATTGTAGAGGGTAAAAAAATCGCTTCAATAGACTACAAAAACCTTCACAAAGAAATTTTCAATGGAGCAAGAATACTAATAGACGATGGTCTTATTGAGTTAAGAGTGAAAAAAATCGATGGCAAAAAAATTTTCACAGAAGTAATTAATGGTGGAATATTAAAAGAAAGAAAAGGGGTAAACCTACCTCACGTCAAACTTAAAATCTCTTCAATCACAGAAAAAGATAGAAACGATTTAAAGTTTGCATTTCAAAATGAACTTGAATACATTGCTCTCTCATTTGTGAGAAACAGTAACGACGTCAAAGAACTTAAAGAAATAATGTTTAAGGAATATTTTAAAACAATTCCAGTAATAGCAAAAATAGAAAAACCAGAAGCTATCTTAGATATAGACAACATAATCGATGTGGCCGATGCAATAATGGTTGCAAGAGGCGATCTTGGTGTAGAGACTTCTCCACAGGAAGTCCCTGTGCTCCAAAAGAAAATAATCAGAAGATGTAATCTTGCAGGTAAACCTGTTATAACAGCCACTCAGATGCTTGAATCAATGATAAACAACCCTCGTCCAACAAGAGCTGAGGCAACCGACGTTGCAAACGCAATACTTGATGGAACTGATGCTGTTATGCTTTCTGGTGAAACTGCTATGGGTAAATTTCCTGTAGAAGCTGTCCGCATAATGAAAGAAATAGCAAAATATGTAGAAGAAAGTGCAATATTCAAATCAGTTGAATTAAAAAGAAATCTTACAGAGACAGAACTTATGGAGATAACAAAGTCGGATACAGAAGAAGCTACTACATTTGCCACCATAGAAGTTGCAGAAAAGATATGTGCTAAGTATATAACCTGCTTTACCAATAGTGGAAACACCGCAAAAAAAATAGCAAAATACAGACCTCTTATCCCAAATATTGCCTTTACACCTATTCCTCAAACGGCAAGAAGACTATCTTTGGTGTGGGGAGTAACACCAATAGAAATTGGAGTAGTACAAACAGTCGATGAATTACTTGAAGGAGCTTCAGAAATACTAAAATTCAAAAATTTAGTAAAGGAAAATGACTTCATTGTAATTACAGCTGGAGTACCTGTGGGAGTTTCTGGAAGTACAAATATGATAAAGGTTGTAAAGATTTAAAAAAGGGTTAAATCTTCTTCGGCTGAATGATACTTAACTCCAAGATGTTCATAAGCTAACTTTGAGGCAACTCTACCTCTCGGTGTTCTTAAAAGGAAACCTTGCTGAATAAGGAAAGGTTCATATACGTCTTCAAGGGTTTCTATTTCTTCGTTTATAGTTGCTGAAATAGCTGATAAACCTACAGGACCACCTTTATATCTTTTTATTATTATCTCAAGAATCTTTCTATCCATTGCATCAAGCCCTTTATGATCTATCTCAAGTTTTGTAAGTGCATAGTCTGAAAAATCTCTGTCTATTGGTTCAACCTTTTCAACTATAGCAAAATCAGACACCCTCTTAAGGAGTCTATTTGCAATTCTTGGTGTACCTCGTGATCTTTTTGCTATCTCATTTAATGCATCATCTGAAATCTTTATGCCCAGAATTTTTGAGCTTCTCGATACAATCTGCTTCAAACTTTTTTCATCATAAAAATCAAGCCTTTCTATAATTCCAAATCTCGATCTTAAAGGGCCTGTTAAAGAACCAATTCTCGTTGTTGCACCAATAAGTGTAAAATGTGGTAAATTAAGTCTTATAGTCCTTGCTCCCGTTCCTTCTCCAATTATTATGTCCACCTTAAAATCTTCCATAGCAGAGTATAAAACTTCTTCAAGGTTTTTTTTGAGCCTGTGAATTTCATCAATAAAAATTATATCACCTTCTTCAAGAGTTGTAAGGATGGCGATCAAATCTCCCTGTTTTTCTATAGCAGGTGCTGCCGTAACCTTAATATTTCTGTTTAATTCATTTGAAATTATTCTTGCAAGTGTAGTTTTACCAAGCCCAGGTGGCCCATAAAGAACAACATGATCTAAAGTACTTTTTCTAATCTTTGCGGCTTCAACAAAAACTTTTATATTCTCCTTTACCTTATCCTGTCCAATGAAATCATTAAAACTCGATGGTCTTAAAGTCTCATCTATATCACCATTCACAAAGGCTGGATTTGTTATTTTTTCTTCTATCATAATTTTACTCTGTTATTATTATATTCCCTGAATGAAAAAAATTCCAGTTTTAACTTTTTTGAATATTAATCAAATCTGTTATATAATAAATATATGAGAAAACATAAAATAACCAGAAAGGATGTAGCAGAAAGAGCAGGAGTTTCTCCATCAACTGTTTCAAGAGCATTAAACGATCATCCTTCTATACCAAAATCGACAGCAGAGAGAATAAAAAAGATAGCAAAAGAACTGAATTATATTCCTTCTCACCTTGCCAGAAGTTTTTATCAAAAGAAAAGTTATAGGATAGGTATAGTTATTCCTTACTATGTTACAAAAGACAAGATAGAAACTGTCCATTCGGAATATTTTTCACAAATGCTATTTGGGTGCATTATAAGTGCTTCAAAAGAAAATTACACCATAAGCGTAATTTCTGATAACGGCTTAAACGAAAAAGAACTTGCAAGAATAGTGCTTTCTCACACTGTAGATGGATTAATATTTTTAGGAACAAAGTATAAAGACCATAGATTTTATTATCTTCTTGAAGAAAATATTCCTTTTATCCTTGTTTATAACTATCTCCCTGATAAAAATTCTCTGTTCATAGATATTGATTCAATAACTGGAATGAGAGAAGCCTTTCAATATCTTGATTCTATTGGAATAAAAAAGGTCGCTTATATAAGTGGAAATAAAGAATATATAAATGCCATTGACAGAGAAAATGCATATCTTGCCCTTACAGAAGAATTTAAAATGACAAACTTGCAGATTATAGAAGGAAACTTTTCAAAAGAAAGTGGCTTTGAAGCAGCAAATAAAATTGCTAATTCTTCTCTACCAGAGGCTATCCTCTGTGCAAACGATCTTACCGCCTATGGTTTAATAAAAGGTCTTGAAAAATTAAATATAAAAGTTCCCGAAGATATAAAAGTTATAGGCTTTGATAATCAGGAAATTGCTCTCATTTCTTCACCGACAATAACAACAATAGATAATCCTTTCTATAGAGTTGGTTTTTTAGCCGCGAAAAATTTAATACATTTTCTTAACAATAAAGAAATCATATCACAAAAACTCGAATCCAAACTTGTAATAAGAGAATCAGCATAAAAGAGGTAATTATGATTACAAAAATATTTGTAGATGGACAATCTGGAACAACAGGCTTAAAAATTAATGAAAGACTTAATTCAAGAAAAGATATAGAAATACTTTCGATACCGGAAGAGAATAAAAAGGACCCTAAAATAAAAAAAGAATTCCTTAATTCAGCTGACATAGTCTTTTTATGCCTTCCAGATGAAGCTGCAAAAGAATCCATTTCATTAATAGAGAATAAAAATACAAAAGTAATAGATGCAAGCACTGCCCATAGAACCAATCCTGAATGGACTTATGGACTTGTGGAATATGAGAAATCTCATAGAGAAAAAATAAAAAACTCAAAAAGAATATGTGTGCCGGGTTGTCATGCTACAGGCTTTATTCTTGGCTTATATCCATTAGTGAAAAATAAGATTGTTCCAGATAATTATCCAATAACCGCTCATTCAATAACCGGTTATAGTGGTGGTGGTAAAAAACTGATAGAAAAATTTGAAACAAACCAGAATAAAATAAGCTGGAAAAGCACAAGACATTATGCTTTAACTCTTACTCACAAACACCTACCTGAAATGACAAAATATACTTTATTAAAAGAAAAGCCTATATTTACTCCTATAGTAGGAAATTTTTACAACGGTATGGCAGTAGGAATTCCTCTTCATAAAAAACTCCTTTCAAAAAGTGTAAATCTTAAAGATATTTATGAAGTCCTCTCAGAACATTACGAAAATGAGATTTTTATAAAGGTTCATGAAGGGAAAGATGAACTCCTTGAAGAAGGCTATTTTGATCCAACCGCCTGCAACGAAACAAATAATGCCGAAATTTTCGTTTTTGGTAACGATGAACAATTTCTCATCCTTACAAGACTTGATAATCTTGGAAAAGGGGCAAGCGGAGCCGCCATACAGATAATGAATATATTAATCAATGCAGACGAAAAAAGCGGTCTATAATAAAAAAACTATTGATATTTTAAAGAAAATTAAGTAAAATTAATGAAATCATTTTTAAGGAGGAGTGGTTATGTTAAGAGTTTTATCAGTTATTTTAACGTTAACACTTTTGCTAAGCTGTGGTGCTGAATCGAAAAAAACAGTCGCAAAAGAAGAAGCTACTAAACCAGCAGTTGAAAGTATTTTGCTAAGTGATTTTGAAGATAGCTCAAAAGAATTAATCACATATGCAGGACCACAAAGCAAAGTAACTGCTGTATATTCCACAGAAAAAGCAAAAAGTGGAAAACAATCTGCAAAGGTAACCCACCAAACTAAAGATTGGGCTGGTGCACTTATAACTGTAGATGAAGGTAAGGGTGACTGGACTGGAATGAAAACCTTCAGAATGTGGGTTTACGGTTCAAATTCAAAAGCAAGTTTCAACATTGACCTTGAAGATGCAAAAAAGGAACAGTTCAGATACACAATTACAGACGACTTTGAAGGCTGGAAAGAATTTGTTATTCCCCTCTCTGAATTTAAATGGAGAACAGACTGGCAGGCTTCTGATGCTCTTCTCAACAAAAAATATGATTATCCTATGATGACAGTTCAATTCTGCACCGCAACACTCGGAAATTTCACACTCTACTTTGACGACATAGTTATAGATAGCAAATAAAGTTAAAACAACCATACGACATTGGTCGTATGGTTGTTTCTTTTAATAAACAACTTTTTTAATGTATTTAAAAAAACAAAAAAACCATTGACAATTTTTAATAAAAAATATAAAATTAAACAAACGTGAAAAGGAGGTTATTTTTATGTTAAAGAACACGTGTTTAGTAATCTCAATTTTAGGGGTTCTTCTTTTAGTATCCTGCGGTGATGACAAAAAAACCGTTGCAAAAGCAGAGGTGAAACCAATTGCTGATCAAATTCTTATAACAGATTTTGAAGACCCAGCTTTGCAGATCAATATCTTTTCAGGTCCTCAGAGTAAAATTGACGCAAAAATTTCTTCTGAGCAGGTTAAAAATGGCAAATCAGCTGCCAGAGTAGAACATTCTACAAAAGACTGGAGTGGTGCAGTTGTTGTTCCTCCAGCTGAAAAAAGAGACTGGACTGGAATGAAAACCTTCAGAATGTGGGTTTTTGGTTCAAATTCAAAAGCTCAATTAAACATTGATATACCAGATGCAAAGAAAGAATTCTTCAGATATTCATACGTAGATGATTTTGAAGGATGGAAAGAACTTGTTATTCCTCTTTCAGACTTCAAATCAAGAACAGACTGGCAACCTTCTGATGCTTCTATTAACAAAAAGATGGACTTCCCAATTCAAGAACTTCAATTCTGCACATCAGGTTTTGGAAAAGGTGTTCATTACTTTGATGATATAATCATTGATAGTAAATAGTAAATGAAAGAAAGGCTTGCTTTAAGCAAGCCTTTCTTTTTTTATCTACAAAGACTTGAGTTCATTAAGTTTACTTTGAGCTTCATCTTTGATGGCTTTTGGAGCTGTAGGACTTGACAGAATTTCATTAAGTCTTACTGTTGCATTCTCCCTTGCATCTTGCTTAAGTTCAGCAATATCTCTATCTGTCATACCAGATTGCTTTACTTTTTCTTTGTCATTATTAAGAAATTTAATGACAAGAATATATGCCTTTGCTGTATTTAACTTTGTTGCAGAATCTGAAGCTGTCTTTTCATTATCAAGAGCCTCTTTTAAAATTCTCATAACGGTATTAAAAGATGTATCTTCCTGCTCTACTTTTTTTGTTTCTACTTCTTTTTTCTCAACTGGTTTTTCTTCTGGTTTCACTTCAGCTTTTTTCTCTCCACAACTTAAAACAAGTGAAAAACCAAGAACAAAAATAAAAAATTTAACAAATCTCATAAAAACCTCCTTTTATTCTTTAGTCCAATCAATATTTTTTATACCCTGCCAGGCCGCTTTTACGGTCTGTTCTCTATGCCTATTACTGTATAAGACTATCCTTAAAAAGGCTGGGAAGTTCGATGGCAATCTTTCTTTATCAAGTATTTTTACCAGTTCCTCAGCAATAACATCATCATAAAAAGCCACCTGATCATTTTCCCTGAAGTTTGGATTGTCATAGTTATATGTAAGTAAATCAACAACCATAGCAATAACTCTCTTTCTATCAGGAAACTTCTGAAAAACCAGAATAGCCTTTTTTTTGTTTTCGTATTCTCCTATTTTTTTTAAAATTCTATAAGCATTGAGAAGATCATCTTCACTTGTGGCAAAAATACTCGAAAAAGTCAAAATAAGCCCTATAAAAAACAATTTTTTAAACATCTTACTACCACTTTAATTTCTTCATTGCTTCCCAGGCAGCCTTAACAGTTTCATCTCTGTGTCTATCAGGATTCATGACTGTTTGAAGTAAAACTGGAAAAGCTCTCGGATCCCCTATATCGCCCAAAGTCTCTATAATAGCCTGAGCAACCCTATCATCTTCAAATCTTCTTGTATCTTCTTCTTTAAATTTGGCTCTTGAGGCTCCATACTGGTTTCTGAGTAAATCAACAAGTTTTGGAACAATCCCTTTAACATCTCCAAGAAGTGGAAGAGCTTTAGCTGCCGCAATTCTTGGATGTAAAGATGTATCTCTTTCTATAATATTAACTAAAGTTTCTATATACTTATTATCTTTACTCTTCACAAGTTCATTTATTGCAAGCACCCTTGCATCAGGTGAAACAATAATATTCTTTTGCTCAGTCTTAATATAACTTCTTACATCCCAGGTAATAATCTCTTCAAGGAAATCATACTTTTTTGAAGGAACATTCGTAATTTTCGTTATAAGCAAAACAATCTTAAACTGAACATCAAAGCTCGCCTTCTTACCTATTGAATCATTGAATTCCTTCTTTAAGAAAGGCAACACATTGTCAGGCAAAGCGAGATCCTTTGGTATAGCTTCAATCGGAACATTCGGACTCAAAAAAGACCCAAGCACGTTCTCCTGAGAAAAAATACTACCCATTAAAAATGTAAGAATAGTAATGAAAATAGCCCTTTTCATAAAACACTCCTTTAATTTAAATTTCCTGCCCTAATCTATCGGAAAAATTTATATAAATTCTTGAATAAATATCTTAACTTTATTATATAACTATTAAAAAAAAAGTCAAATATAAAAAACTTTTTTTTAATTTGACCAAATGGTCAATTTGTTTTATAATTTTATGGAGAGGTTTTCTATGGATTTTATTCTTTTAATAATAGGTTTTGTTCTTCTGATTTACGGGGCAAATTTTTTGGTTGATGGTGGCGCGGCTCTTGCAAAAAAACTAAATGTGCCAACCATCGTAATAGGGCTTACAATTGTAGCCTTTGGAACATCAGCTCCTGAACTTGTTGTAAATATTTTTGCTTCAATAAAAAACAACTCCGATATCGTTTTGGGTAATATTCTTGGAAGTAATATTTTCAATATACTTTCTATTCTTGGAGTTTCGTCCTTAATAAGGAATTTAAAAGTTTCAAAAACTACCACTTTAATAGAAGTTCCCATAGTCATTTTATCAAGTATTATAATTTTCATAGTAGCAAATGATATTCTCATTGACAAAAGAGCATATTCTGAAATCTCAAGAAGTGATGGTCTTATAGTGCTTATATTCTTTATACTATTCCTTGCATATAATATATTCTTAGGAATAACAAGAGATTTTGAACTTGGAGAAGAAATAAAGGATCTTAAAATACAAAAATCCATTTTTTACATCATAATAGGGCTCACTTTCTTAATACTTGGAGGCAGATTCGTGGTTAATTCTTCGATAAATATAGCTAAATTTTTTGGAATTTCTGAAAGAGTCATAGCCCTTACAATAGTCGCTATTGGGACATCACTTCCAGAATTAATCACATCAATAATTGCTTCATTAAAGAAAGCCACAGACATTGCAATAGGGAACGTTTTAGGCTCAAATATATTTAACTCATTATTTATAATAGGTGTATCTTCAGTAATAACAAATGTATCTGTAAAACCTCTTAATCAGTATGATATTGTAGTTAATATTTTAGCCTCAATATTTATCTTCATTTTTTTATTTACGGGCAAACGACATGAACTAGAAAGGTGGGAAGGTGTTTTGTTTATAATTTTACAGATAATTTATTTTGCTTCTTTGTTTTTAATTTCATAATATGTAATTTTTTAAATTCAACTTTGACTTTTATAATTTTTAGCTTTAAAATATATTATCTCCCATAGAGTTATATTTAACAACATTATGGGAAGTTAATAAACAATGGAAGATTTAAATGCAAAATAACTCTATTACTATAGAAAGTATAATTTTTCATTTTCTCTTAATCTCCTTTCTCTTTGCTTTAATTCCAGCTATTTTTATCGGTTTTCAAATAATGGCAGTTTTATTTTTTTTAATTTTCATAATACATAGTAAAAATGAAATTGATTTTGATAGGGTTGACTACTTACTTCTTCTTTTCTTTGGCTTAATTTTAATCAAAAGTTTTTTTGTAAAAGATTTTTTAACTTCTTTTATTTCTTCCTTATTAATTCCTTTTTATATAATTGTTTTCTTTTTCTATAAAAATTATCCTTTTAATCCAGCAAAATTAAAAAAAATTGTAAACTTTACTTCTTATGGTTTAATAATATTTAATACAATTATTCTCATACATTATTTAATAATAAAAAAAGATATTGTTTTAAACCTCTTTTCAAATAAATTAATACTCCAGCACTCAATGGGTGATAAAATTTTTTCGCCAGTTATTTCAATTTTATCTCATCCAACTGGTGGAGGCATTGTAATTGCAATTTTAATATCCATTATACTACTATGGTTATCAAAAAACTTTAAAAATACAACAAAAAAAGAAAAAATAATTTATTTCCTCTCCATCTTACTTGCTACAACAACCTTATTTTTTACTTACTCAAGAAGTGGATATATAATTTTCTTTTTATCCATTCTGTTCATTATTATTAATGAAAAAAAATTTATCCTTTTAGTGCCATTTTTTTTACTTGCCATGATTTTTACAATCGTTAACCCAGGTCATAAAATAAGAAGCACAATTATCAATTTAAAAAACTCTTACAATGTAGGACCAAGACTTGTTCAATATGAGATAGCCTTAAAACTATTCAAGGACTCACCAATAACAGGAATTGGTCTAATGCAATTTAAAGAAATCTACAAAAACTCATACAATACACCTGAGTACAATCACTATCCATCATACTATTTTGACACCGTAGATTACGTACATAATAATTATCTTGCACTACTCACTGAAACCGGTATCTTGGGTTTTTTATTATTTTACTTATTTATAATATTTAAGTTAAAAAATATACTGAAAAATAAAAAAGAAGATAATTCCTTAAAATCTGCTGGTTTATTTATAATACTATGGTTTCTTTTAGACTCTCTATTTAATGCAAACCTTTATGTTGCTCCAATAGGAATATTTTTATGGATTTTTATTGGAATATCAGAAAATAAAAAATGGGTGTCTTAAAGACACCCATTTTTTTATCTTAAAACCTTAAGCATAGCACCACTTGATATTCCAAAGACTCCTTCTTTATCCGCAACTACAGAAATAGATGATTTCTTCTTCGTATCACTTGTCCACAAATTCTTCTTGCTCTCAATATCGTAGGCATAAATCTTTCCACTCTTTGCCCCAACAAATAAAGAATTACCTGACAAATAAGGCTGTGTAATCTTTTCTCCAATCTGAATCCTTGAAACTATTCTGCCACTTCCAAGGTTAACTATAGTAATTACAGAAGATGTATCTCCACTCTTAGCAATTACAATATTTCCACCACTTACTATAGGATCTATATCTGTCTTCTGCATTTCAGAAAGGTTAGCTTCCCACTTTTTATTTCCATCGGCTGTCGAATAACCTTTGAGTATACCACTACCTCTTACAAATGTTACGACAGTACTATCATTCCCTACCAATGGATAAACAATTCTGTCTTCATAAGCCTTTGTCCATTCTTCTTTTTTGCTTTCAAGGTTATAACATACAAGATTACCATTCTCAAGTGCATATATGATCTTCTTTCCTCCTTCAATTACAAGTGGAGAAGCAAAAATCTGAGAAGGTAGTTTTATGTTTTCTAATATCTCACCACTCTGATTTAAGATATAGATACCATCTTTAAATGAACTTGCAAATATTTTGTCTCCATAAATAATAGGATGCCCTCCGAATTTCTGCCCACCAACCTTTTCATTCTTCCAGAGTAGCTTTCCAGATAAGTCATAAGCATATAAACCATTATCTTCAGCACCAACAACAATCATATTAGCACCCGCTGCAACCTTGGTAAGCTGTATACCAGATTTAACAACAATTTTCTTTGTTAAAGTTCCATTTAAATCAAATATATAAACATTATCAAGCGAAACTGTTATAATTTTACCCTTATAAAGAACTGGCTGATAATCAAATTCACTTACATTAAGAGCAATTGATTTTTCCCAGTCTATTGTTCCAGATACAATTTTTGGAGTTTCAATTTTAGCAATTGTCGAACTTTCTGAACTTGATGAAGAAGCTACTTCAACAAGCTTCTTGTTTAACGTTGCTTCTATGTTGAAGTCAGCAGAAACATCATATTCCTTTGAAAAAATTTCAAATCCTTCTTTTTCGATTCTTACATTTATTTTCTTGCCCTTTTCTATAAGCATTTCAAATGGAGTAACGCCAACCTCTTTTCCATCAATAAAAACTTTAGCTTTGTCAGGAACAGAAACAAAATTTACCCTTGAATTGTTATCTTTCTGATCAAGAATCTTATCTTCTGAAATAAGATTCAGTTTTTGTTCAGCTTCTTTACTTATGGTGCTTTTCTCTAAAATAATAGAACTCAAATCAGTAGCTTTTTCTTCCTTCTTTGCTACCTCACTAACTTTTTGCTCCACCTTAGTAGTAATAACTTCTGGCTTTAATTCTTCACTTCCTTTTGTAGTAGCAACTTCTTTAATGGCTTCTTTAATAACATTATCAACCTTTTCTAACTTTTCTTTCTTGAGTCCGACCTCTTCTCCTGCACCAACCTCTACAGGTTTAACAATACTTTCCTTCAATACCTCAGCAGTTTTTTCGTCAATATGCCCTTCTTCTTTTGCTTTATCAATTGCTTTAACATTTGGAACGACCTTAACTACTCCCTCCGCTACAGAAACCTTAGTATCACCACTTTCATCAACAGAAACAAAAAACTTTGTTCCTCTCACAGCAGCAACTGCTGACTCAGTGTGAACTTCAAAAACCTCTCCCTTCTCAAGTTTCTTTGGCTTAAGTGCCATTCCACCTTTCTCAAGTTTAAACTTGGATTGAATTTTGTTATCACTATTAACAAGAGTTGCAAGCAAAACCTGAGATGAAGGCTCAATCCTGAAGATACCTCTTTTAACCATTTGAATTTCACAATAAGATTCCTTCTCAGTCTTAATGTTGTCTCCCATTTGCAAAATTTCTTCTACTTTTACCTTTTTCCAGTCAGAGCTACCAACTTTTTGAGCATAAACATCACCAACAACCGCAGATACAATCAAAGCCTCACCTTTCTCAATTTTGTCCTGCTTTACAACAAGAGAATACTTAGAAACAAAAACAACCCCAAAAACAACTAAAATAGAAAATGCTAAAGCCCACACCAAAAGTTTAATACCACCTTTTTTTTCAGACATATAACCCTCCTTCTTTTTCAAAACATAATTTTTCCAGACTTTCTCAAAATCTGGCGACGAGTCAACAAAAATATTCGCCTTCAAGAGAAACTCCAACTCCTTCTCATTCATTATTCCCTCCAAAATTAAATATTTTTTTCATTTTTCATTCACAACTTGTTCCACTAAATTATATTACTATAAAATGAAATAAATTAAGAAATTTTAAAAAAATTATTTTTTTAATTCTTTTAAGATGATTTGATATGCTTTTGAAAGTCGATTATGAAGCTGTCTTATTGAAATATTACTTTCTTTTGCAATATCTTCAAGACTCATATCAGAAAAATTTTTAAGTAAAACAACTTTTTTCAATTTCTCAGGCAATTTGTTAATAATAACTTCCAAACTATCTTTAATTGTAAAATTTTCTATATCACTTTTTTCTTCGGGAATATCAACTTCTTCATATTTTTCAATATTTATGAATTTATTCTTCTTTAAATACTTATATCTATCCTTTATAGTATTAATAAGTATTCTTAAAAACCAGGGTTTGAATTGTCTACCTTTCTCAAAGGTTTTACATCTCATCATAAACTTTAAAAAAGACTCCTGAACTACATCTTCTGCATCCTGTTTATTTAAACCATAATATCTTGAAATATTATAACACTGAAGATAATATCTGTTGTACAATTCTTCATAATAAGTTTTTATAACCTGAGAATAACTATTTTCGTCTTTTTTGAGTTCACCGATTCGTTCTATAATTTCTTCATCACTTAAACTATTAACAGACATAAAAACTCCCTTAGAATAAAAAAGAAAATGTCAAAAATAAAGAATATTCATAAAGTTTCTTATCAAAAATTATCGGATATAAAAATCCTAAACTGAATTTAAAAAATTTTCCAGTTTTTAACGAGTTCTCAAAATAAATTTCTAAAGAATCTGGAAACAAAAGATCTGAAGAAATATTTCTTTGATAGCTGATTGAAAGCTCAGGTAAATATAAAAAAACTGTATTGTTAAATTTAAAAATTTCTATTTCAAGATCAGAATGTAAACTGAATCTTAAACGATCAAGCCCCGGATTAAAACTTACAATACCTTCATCAGTATAATTATCAACACAATAAAATAGATTAAACCAGAACATAAATGGATGAAAATAAAAAGAAAGATTAAAACCGGGATGAAAACCAAAAGTTCCTCTCGAAAAAGGATAAAAAGAATACCTTCCTCCATCAATATATCTGTAAGACTCTTCCTTAACAACTCCTGTAGGAAACCTTATAATAGAAAGAAAAGAAAATCTCCAGAACTCAAAAAAATCCTTCTCCAGCAAAAACTTGGCTTTCAGTTCAATATCACCTATAACACCATCACCCACAAAAGAATTAAAAAAAAGATATGGGAAACAAACACCAATCAAAAATCTCTCATTAACACCATAATCTAAAGATAAATGAACTTTATTCAAAGTCGAATTTGCAAAAAAAACAACCTCATCACCAATAATCGTTCTTACATTAGCTGCTTCAAGATAATAAGGGTTATCAAAACTTGAAAATAAAAGATTTGCCCACAAAAAAAAGAAAAAGGAGAGCAAAAATACTCTCATACTCTCCTTCTTTCCTTTTATACCTTAACGTGCTGCTTTGCGATTTCTATATACTTTAACATTGCATCTGGATCTTCAATACAGAGATTTGAAAGAGTCTTTCTGTTGATAGATACATTCGCTTTTCTTAAGCCTTCTATAAACCTGTTATAGTTCAAGCCATGCTCTCTTACAAAAGCGTTAATTCTCACTATCCAGAGGCTTCTGAAGTCCCTTTTTCTATTTCTTCTATCGATAGTTGCATACCTTAAAGCATGCATTACAGCTTCTTTTGCTGCCTTGATTCTGTTTTTTCTTGCTCCATGATAACCTTTAGCTAATTTTAAAACCTTTTTTCTTCTTTCTCTGCTTGCTACTGTATATCTTGCTCTCATTTGCTTCCTCCTGTGATATTAAGCATAGGGCAACATTCTTTTTATTCTGTAAACATCACCACTGAACACAACTTCTTTACCAGAAAGATTTCTCTTATTCTTTCTTGACTTATGAGTAAGTAAGTGCCTCTTGTAAGCCTTATTTCTCATAAGTTTTCCACCACCAGAAACACTGAACCTTTTTGCTGCCGATTTATGTGTCTTTATCTTTGGCATAAAAATTCCTCCAAATTTATTTTTTCTGTTTTGCTGGACCCAAAACAAGTGTTATATTCTTACCTTCCATTTTAGCAGGTTTTTCAACAACACAACTACCTGCAAGTTCATTAACAACCTTTTCAGTCAATTGAAATCCAAGATCAACATGAGATAACTCTCTACCCCTGAATCTCACAGTTATCTTTACCTTGTCTCCCTTCGAGAGAAATTCTTTCATCTGCTCAATTCTGTAAGCAAAATCATGATTGTCAATCCAGGGTCTTAACTTAAACTCCTTAATCTCTACAACCTTTTGCTTCTTTTTTGCTTCTTTAGCCTTTTTTTCTTTCTGATACAAAAACTTACCATAATCGATAAGTCTACATACCGGAGGTTCTGCGTTTGGAGAAACTTCTACAAGATCAACCCCAAGTTCTTCAGCCTTCTGCAAGGCTTCCTTGATAGAAAGAACTCCAAGCTGCTCTCCATCCTCTCCAATTACTCTCACCTCTTTTGCTTTAATTTCTTCATTAACTCTGTAATTTTCAGTAGCTATAAATTCCTCCTTAAAATTTCTACATTATATTTTACAATCTCTTTTGATTTTCTTCAACTATCTTCTTCAAAATTTCTTCCCATTTATGAAGTCCTTCTTCACCTCTATCTCTATGTCTTACTGAAACACTATTTGTCTCTACTTCTTTTTCCCCCACTACAAGCATATAGGGAACTTTAAGCATTTGAGCTGCCCTTATTTTATAGCCAAGTTTTTCACGACTTAAGTCAACCTCACTGCGTATCTTTGCCTTTCTGAAATGATTATTCATATCAATAGCATAGTTGTTAAACTTATCAGAAACAGGAATTATAACTACCTGCAAAGGTGAAAGCCAGAGAGGAAATTTTCCACCATAATGCTCTATAAGTATACCCATAAACCTCTCTATACTTCCTAAAACTGCCCTATGAAGCATTATAACTCTGTGTTCTTTACCATCATCACCAATATAAGTCAAGTTAAATCTTTCGGGTAGATTCATATCAAGCTGGATTGTTCCACACTGATGAGTTCTACCTATAGCATCCTTAAGATGAAAATCTATCTTAGGCCCATAAAAAGCCCCATCACCTTCATTTATTTTATAATTTAAACCAAGTTCATCAAGTGCATTTTTAAGCCCACTTGTAGCAATTTCCCACTGCTCATCTGTTCCCATAGATTTCTCTGGTCTTGTTGATAACTCAAGAGTATAATCAAAACCAAAAGTTTTATAAACCTCATCAATAAGTTGTAATAATTCTATCACACTTGATTGAAGTGCTTCTGGAGAAGTAAAAACATGAGCATCGTCCTGTGTAAAACCTCTTACCCTGAAAAGCCCCTGTAAAACTCCGCTTCTTTCATATCTGTGAACCTTTCCAAACTCTGCAATTTTAAGAGGCAATTCCCTGTAAGAATGAATATTTTCTTTATAATAAAGAATACCACCAGGACAATTCATAGGTTTTATAGCATAAACTTCTTCATCTTTTTCTGTAAAGAACATATTTTCTCTATAATTATCGTAATGACCAGACTGTTTCCAGAGATCAACTCTTAACATCGTTGGAGTTTCAATTTCTATATAATTTCTTTCATTATGTTTTTCTCTCATAAACTCAATAAGGAGATTTTTAAAAATCAACCCCTTCGGTTTCCAGAAAGGTAGCCCAGGTCCTTCGTCATGAAAGCTGAATAAATCAAGCTCTTTCCCAAGTTTTCTATGATCCCTTTTCTTTGCCTCTTCAAGATTATTAAGGTAAGTTGAAAGGCTCTCTTTGTCCGCAAAAGCTGTCCCATAAACTCTTGTCATTGAATCATTTTTTTCATTTCCTTTCCAGTAAGAACCAGAAACACTGAGTATTTTAAAAGCCTTAAGCATTCCAGTAAATGGAATATGAGGCCCTCTACAAAGGTCAACAAATTCACCCTGCCTGTAAATAGATACAACTTCCCCTTCAATCTCATCAAGCAATTCAAGTTTATATTTCTGACCATTCTTTTTGAATAGATCTTTTGCTTCTGCTTTTGAAAGCTCTTCTCTCACTATTGGCAAATTTTCATTCACAATCTTTTTCATTTCCTCTTCAATTCTTACAATATCATCTTCTGTGATTTTTGACTCGGTAACCACATCATAATAAAACCCATCTTTTATAGCAGGTCCAACACCAAACTTAGCATCTGGATAAAGTCTTAAAATAGCCTGTGCCATAATGTGAGATGCAGAATGTCTCAATATCTCAAGCCCTTCTTCAGAATCAGAAGAAATAAAACTTAATTCTCCACTATAGTCTACCTCTTTTGAAAGATCAAAAAGCTCATTATTAAATTTAACCGCTACTATCTTACTCTTCTGAATTTCAAGCTGTTTTAATATTTCATAAAATTTAACTGGCCTGTCAAATTCAAGATTCTTATCTTCAACTTTTATATTAAACATAATATTCCCCAAAATGCAAAAAACATAATTTTTAATTATAACAAAAAATAGAAAAAAAGTAAAATTAATTCAATGTAAAATCAAAATTTGAATATAATATTTTTTTATTTTATAATAAATATGAGGAGATTAAAATGGATATAAAAAAAGAGATTATGAATTATGTAAAAGAAAATCAAGATATAAACTTTGCTTTTCTTGCATATCTTACAAATCTTTATGAAGTTTCAAAAGTTTCAAAAGAAATTGCAAAAAATATTGTGCTTGAACTTGAATCTCAAAGAAACAATCTTAAACTTATAGCAAGCGAAAATTATTCCTCTCTTGCAACTCAACTTGCGATGGGAAATCTCCTCACAGACAAATATGCAGAAGGCTATCCTTTTCATAGATTTTACGCAGGCTGTGAAAATGTAGATCAAATAGAGAATATTGCTGTTGAAGAAGCAAAAAAGTTATTTGGTGCCGAACATGCTTATGTTCAGCCTCATAGCGGAGCAGATGCAAATATGGTAGCCTACTGGGCTATTTTATCCACTCGAATAGAAGCCCCATTTCTCAAAAAAATTGGTGAAACAAATCTTTCAAAATTATCTCCATCAGACTGGGAAAATTTAAGAAAAGAGATGGGCAATCAAAGGCTACTTGGCCTTGATTATTACTCTGGTGGACACCTCACTCATGGTTATAGAAACAACGTTTCCGCAAGAATGTTTGAGGCTTATTCATATTCTGTAAACAAAGAAACGGGGCTACTTGACTATGATGAAATAGAAAAAATTGCTAAAGAAGTAAAGCCCTTAATCCTCCTTGCTGGATATAGTGCCTATCCAAGAAAGATAAATTTCAAAAAAATGAGAGAAATTGCTGACAAAGTCGGCGCTGTTTTGATGGTTGATATGGCACACTTTGCTGGTCTTGTAGCTGGTGGATTATTCAGTGGCGAATACAATCCTGTAATATATGCCGATATAGTGACAACAACAACCCATAAAACACTTCGAGGCCCAAGAGGTGGACTTGTTCTCTGCAAAAAAGAGTTTGCAGAAGCTGTTGACAAAGGCTGTCCACTCGTGCTTGGTGGTCCACTACCACATGTTATGACAGCAAAGGCTATAGCCTTAAAAGAAGCTAACTCTGATGATTTTAAAAATTATGCAAGAAAAATTGTAGAAAATTCACAGACACTTGCACAGGAATGTATAAATCTTGGAATGAAGGTTGCCACAGGTGGAACAGACAATCACCTATTTCTTATTAATGTGTCGGACTCCGGCATTACAGGTAGACAGGCTGAAAGTGCATTAAGAGAATGTGGTATTACACTCAATAGAAACTCTCTTCCTTTTGATCCTAATGGACCCTGGTATACAAGCGGACTCAGGATTGGAACTCCAGCCATCACAACTCTCGGTATGGGCAAAGACGAAATGAAAGAAATTGCCTCGATTATTAAACTCGTTATAGACAATGTTAAGCCTTTAGTCGTTGATGGTGAAAAAAGCAAAGCCAAATATGAACTTAACGAAAATGTAAAAAAAGAGGCAAAAGAAAGGGTAAAAAAACTTCTCTCAAAATACCCTGTTTATCCTGAGCTTAACCTTGAAATATTAAAGAAATTATTTGCATAATTTCAACTAATTATTTATTGCTTAATAAGAAAGTTTGGTATATAATTATCCATATGAATAATATCAGGCTTTCAGAAGAACAGGTGAAAATTATAAAAGAAGTCATAAAAAAAGTTACTGGTTGTGAATGTAAAACATATCTATTTGGTAGTAGAGTCGATATTAAAAGTAAAGGTGGCGATATAGACTTACTCATTTTGCTACCAGAAGGTTTGTCAGATGAAAAGTTATCTCAAATTAAATTCAGCTTACTTAAAGAATTTTATAAAAATCTTGGCGAAAGACAAATCGATTTACTTTTAGTTTCTGGAGAACCAAAAAAAGAGATAGAAAAAATTGCATTAAAAAAAGGTGTAATCTTATGAAAGATGAAAAATTAAAATATGAAACTTACCTTTCTGAGTGTTTAAAACATTTAAATATTTTAAAAAATAATTTCAAAAAAATTTCTTCATATTTACCAATCAATTTAAACAATATACAAGAATTGTATGAAAAAGAAGAAACACTTTCAATATTGGATCAAATTTCATATAGATTTATAAAATTACAGGAAACTCTTGGAAAATTAATTAAAGTATATCTCTTTCTAAAAGGTGAAGATACATCTGAAAAAAGTATGATAGACCTCATAAATCTAGGAGAAAAAATAGGTATTCCAATAACCGAAGATTTATGGATGAATATAAGACTTATGAGAAATATGATCACCCATGAATATCCAGATAGTTTACAAGATATTGTAACTGCAATTAATGAACTACAAAATCTATTACCTTCAATCTCAAAATTAGTTGAATTTTTGAGTCATTGAAAATGATGTTTTATGTTATTGATTAAACTTTATATATTAATCTTTAACAAATAAAATTGCTGGATTGAAGAAAAAAATATGTTTATAAGACACTATAAATTCTAATCTTAAACTCTATTAAAAAAATATTGATTTTTTTTACTTTGTTATATAATATATAATAAAACAAAAAGGAGTTTTGTGTATGTGGAAAGTAATATTTTTATTAATTCCTCTTGTTTTTTCTTGCTCTTTTCAACCTTCTTCTGTTTCTTCTCCAGTAAATCCTAAACCTGTTTTGTTAACTAATGATACTGATACTGATACTGATACTAATAATACAATTCCAGCAAATATTTTCTATGGACAAATTCAAATTACTAATTATACAGGAAAATATAATTATGATAATATGTTTATCGTTTATATGTATGCTGATAATAATTTGGGGAATGATAATACTTTTTCTGATTATGCAGATAAGTCCGATCTGGTAGAAATGATAAAAGGTGTTTATAAGTCCAGAAATCCTTACACAGGTGAAGAAGGATATTTTGATACTAATACTATAGTTTTTGTCATTATAGAAAAAGATAGCTATCCTTATATCGGCACTACTAACTTTTTTAATTTTACTCCAGTCTTTTTTGAACCTTTTATTTCCGCAAATCGTCCTTATTACGGCTATATCGTCCCTGAAGGTGTTTATTTCTTAAAAGTTTCTAACGCTCCGTTTTTTATAACTACTAATAGAGATAACGAAGATTGGGAAGTTTATGCTTATTTTGAAAGAATTCATATAGAAACTAATTCTTCTTTCTCTTCTGTTGAAAAAGCTATTAATAATCTTAATGCTGTTTTAAAACTTGGTGTTCAGGCAAAAACTACTAATTTGATAATTTGGAATCACGGCAGTGCCGTGTTCCCTATGGGAGATAACGATACTATCGATATAAAAACTAATTATGCTTCAAAATATATTGGTTATAGTGAGACTACTGATAAGTCTTTATCCGAAGAGGAATTAGTTTATGTTATAAAATCTGTTTTTGGTAATAAAAAACCAACAACACTTATGTTCGACGCTTGTAATATGTTCTTAATCGAAGAAATGTATTATTATAAAGATTTGGCTGAATGGTTTGTTGGTTCAGCTCACTTTGTTCCAGCAAGTGGTTTTAATTATCAAAAACTTATTTTTTCTTTCGTAAGTAATAATAATATAAAATCAGCTCTCTATACTTTTATAAGCAATTATAATACCGAATATGGCAAACAAGACTATGGTTATGATTATTTGAGTGGTTCAATCTCTTCTACTTATGATTTTTATTATATTTCCGCTGTTTCAAGCGAAGGCATAAATAAATATCTTGATTATCTTGAAGAATTTTATGATTTACTTATGTCTTCTTCTTTTCAGACAAGATTTTTTTATTCTATTGCCTACCCCTTCTCTTGTTTGTCTGATTTATCTTATTCTTCTTATTCCCGACCTTTTATTTTTAAAACTGTATTTTGGATTGATTCTTTTTATGAAAAAGGTTATGCTTTTTCTTCTTATTTTCATAATACGGCTCATTCATATTCTTTATTTTACTACTTTGACGCTACTGATATAAGAAATGCTTTGTCAAATTTAATTATTATTCTCAATACTAATTCTGTGTATAAACCAGAAATTGCTCCTTTTATTACTCCTGATATACCAAAGTTTGTTAATCTTCTTAATCAATATCAACAGAATTTTTTAAATAATAATGATTATATTATCTTTACTCACGATTTTCCTACTCTTATGTATATGCGAAGACCTTATCCTTATGCTTATAATATTTATTATTATACTTCTCCTAATACTATTGATGGTTTAAATAAAAAAATTAAGCAATATGATTATTTTTATTATCATAATAAACTCTTAAAAGATAAACCAAAAATAAAAGAACTCCTTAACGGAAAAGCTATAGATAATGGCTATCTTACTAAAATTTATTTTGCTATGAAAGGAAACGATGTTGATGTTTATTATACTTATACTAATATAATTTACAATCTTTTAACTGAAAAAACTAATTATCAGGATTTAGGCATTGAAGACCCTGATAAAAGACTTGTTTTGGATTGGGAAGAACTTGACAGACTTTCAGGTATTACTTATCTTGAAAATGCTATTACCCCTATCTATACTTTTACTAACAAAAATAATTTATTTGATTATTATCTTGTAAGTAATATGAATGCTACTTATATAAGAATTGCTTATATTTTTAGCTCAGAATTTCTTGGTTTTGTTTCTGGTTTGAGTGATTTAGAATATAGAGAGTTTTTAAGTTATAGTGATTATTACCTTTATGAATATTATAAAATGCAAACAAACTATGCAGAATTTTATTTCTATAATACAAATTATTCTCCACATAAACTTGTAGGAACTCTTGTTATTCCAGCTTTTTTTAGAAAATCCAGCTCTTTCTTTGATACTTATGATACTAACTTTACTTCTTCCGAACCTTTTCACTATTTTAAGGCAAACATAAGAGGTATTTATAAAATTGCTTTTTAAAAAAAAAAATAAAAAGGAGTGGCTTAAACCACTCCTTTTATTTTTAATGTTTTGTGTTTAATTTAAAGAAAATGGGTTGTCTAAATTGGTTGGTCTTCCAGCAGGGGTTGGTCTTACAGCAGGGAAAATGTTTGTTATCGGTTTTTCCATAACTCTTGTCTTGACGTTATTCGGTAGTATAATATCCGTCTCTATCTCTTGTTCATCTTTTATTCTTACTAATCGCTTTTCTATTACTAATATGTCTGATTTACGGTGCTGACGTTGATTAACTAATTGTTGAGTAAAAACCTTCCCCATTTTTACAAACCCTTCTTAACAAAAATTTAAACATTAATTTAAATTCTTTTAATTAAAAATTAACCAATGGTCTTCATAATATATCAAAATCTTAGGAGGTTTTCTATGTTAAAAAGAATTGTATTATCGATTTTAGTAATCGGTTTGCTTTTTAATACAGTTTTTTCACAGGCTAAAAAGCAAACAAAAGAAAAAGCAAAGCTTGGTAAGCTCATCTCAACAAAAGAGCTTGTTATGGGTTTGGTGCCAGCAGAAGATCCAAGTGTGATGATGGAAAGACAGAAACCACTTGTTGAATATCTATCAAATATTCTCAAAAGACCTATCAAAACATTCATAGCGACAGACTACACAGGAGTTATCGAAGCTATGAGAGCTGGAAAGGTTCATTTTGCATGGTTTGGACCATTCTCGTACGTTATGGCGGCAGAAAGAGCTGATGCAGTTCCTCTTGCTGTTCCAATTAAGGATGATGGAAAATCAACCTATCGTTCATACATAACAACATCAGCTGAAATAGCAAAAAATCTTGGTATAACAGAGCCTTTAAGAAGCGAAGAAGGTATGAAAAAACTTGTTGAAAAACTTCAGCCTTTCAAGAAAAAATATACTTTTACTTTCACTGATCCAGCTTCAACATCTGGATATGCTGTGCCAAGATTTTTTATGCATAAGGCTGGAATAAAGCCAGAGGATATATTCAAGAAAATAGGTTATATTGGGGCGCATGATGCAGGCCAGCTTGCTGTTAAACATAAGATTCTTGATTTTGCGGCTTGCTGGGATAAAACCTATGAAGATATGATAAGAGATGGCAAAATTGACACGAATAGCAATATGCTTATCTGGATATCAGATGAAATTCCAGAATCTCCTATAGCTTACAGAAGAGATTTACCAAAAGATGTTCTCGAGCTTTTAAAAGATGCCTTTGTAAAAATGCCTGAAAACCTTGCAAGAATTCAGGGAACTCCATATAAAGGTTATAGATTAATTTCTGAGGAAGAATTTAAAATTGTAGTAGAGATTAAACAAGTTCTTGATAGTCTATAAAGACTTAATTTTCTGGGGCCTAAGGCCCCAGAAAATTAAAAATCAGGAGGTAAAAAATGTTAAAATTTGTAAATATTCATAAAAAATTTGGAGAAAAAGAAGTTTTAAAAGGAATAAACTTAGAAATAAAAGAGGGTGAATTTGTGGCTATAATAGGTGCGAGTGGCTGTGGAAAAACAACATTAATAAGAACTGTAAATGGATTTGTAATTCCAGACGAAGGTGAGGTTTATGTAGACAATGAAAAAGTTAATTATAATGATCATAATAAATTAAGAAAAATAAGAAAAAAGGTTGGAATGGTTTATCAACTTTTCAATCTTGTTGAAAGAACGAACTCATTACAAAATGTTCTGAATGGTAGTCTTGGTTCCTGCGAAGGAATAGAAAACTTCCTTTCCATACTTGGAATATTTAAAAAAGAAAAAGTAAGAAAGGCACTTGAATATCTCAATTACGTTGGGCTTAAGGATAGTATCCATGACAGAGCAGACAAACTATCAGGTGGCCAGAAGCAAAGAGTTGCAATAGCAAGGGCTTTGATGCAAAATCCTTCACTACTTTTAGCCGATGAACCTATAGCAAATCTTGATCCATCAACCTCTCATAAAATATTATCTTTACTCAAAAGAATCAATGAAGAAACAAAACTCACAACCATAGTTGTGATTCATCATATTGATTTTGTAAGATCATATTTTAAGAGAATAGTTGCAATGAAAAATGGAGTTATCGTTTATGATGGAGATTTTCATGGACTGACAGAAGAAAAGCTTCATTTTATATATTCTGAACACCTTGATGAGATATATTCTGATAAGACAAGAGCAGAGCAATGTATTACAGCTTAAGGAATTTCTTCTATAAATATGTTTTAACATTCTTTTTGATAGTCTTAGTTATTTACTCATTTAAAGTAACAGAAATAGACCTTTTATCTCTTTTTGGTGGACTTTCAACTTCTTTTGACATATTAAGGGAAATGTGGCCACCAGACTTTTCAAATATTGATAGCTATTTAATGCTGGTACTTGAAACTATAGGTGTGGGTGCAACTGGTGCAACTATTGGTATACTTTTTTCTTTTCCTCTTGCTTTTCTTATGGCAAAAAATACATCTCCAAACAAATACGTCTATAGCATTGTTAAAGGCTTTGTCAATGCCTTGAGAGCAATTCCAGAGCTTGTGTATGCATTGATACTTGTTAGTTCGATTGGGATAGGAAGTCTACCCGGCATAATTTCAATTATACTTCATACAATTGGTCTTGCAACAAAATTCTATGCAGAAGCCATAGAAAGCATCGATGAAAAGCAGGTTGAAGCTGTAAAATCAACTGGTTCAAGTTGGATTCAGGTAATAAGGCATGCTATAATACCACAGATAATGCCACTTTTCACAGGATATACTGCATATATTTATGACCATAACATCAGAGTAGCTGTAGGGCTTGGAATTGTGGGAGCTGGTGGAATTGGTATAGAGCTTTACAGAAGAATAAGACAATTTCACTATGACAAGGTCGCCACAATTATAATTCTTATTGTATTAATTGTTTCTTTAATATCAAAACTTTCAGATTACATAAGAAATTCAATACTTGAAGGAAAATTTCTCTCGAAGAAAACAAAGTTTTTTGATTCAATCATAAGTTTTCTTTCGATTATAATGATATTAACTTCAATTTTGAGCATAATTTATCAATTGCCCGGAATGATTAGTGCAATTCCAAGAATGATAGAGACTTTAAAATATATGCTACCGCCACATATTGGAGATTTCAATGAATATTTAAGACTGACAATTGAAACAGTTGGTATGGCAATAACAGGAACAATTTTTGCTTCTGTGATAGCATTTATAGTGGCAGTTTTTTCTTCAAAAAATATTATAAAGATAGGCTTTATAAGAAAAGTTTTTATAGAGATTGCAAACTTCTTCAGGGGAATGCCAGATATAATATTTGCTTTGTTCTTTGTAGTAGCTTTAGGACTCGGTCCATTCCCCGGCGTCTTGGCTTTAGCATTCAGTTCTGCTGGACTACTTGCCAAATTTTACACCGAAGTTATAGAAAATATAGATGAAAAGCAAATAGAGGCTATTGAAGCAACAGGAGCAAACACAATACAAAAAATAAGGCATGCTATAATACCTCAGATTTTACCTCTATTCAATAGCTATAATCTCTATGTTCTTGATAGGAATGTGAGAACATCAACTGTTTTAGGAATTGTGGGGGCAGGGGGAATTGGTTATATGTTGAGTGTATCAATGAAGATGATGGAATATAATAAAACTACAACAATAATCATAATAATGTTTATCACCATTTTAACAGCAGATATAATCTCAACAAAACTGAGAAAGAAAATACTGGAGTGAAAGGAATGTGTAAAATTTTATTGAAAAAAAGAAAGATATAGGAAAAAGTAAATATTTAAAGGTTTCGCATAATGATAAAGTTTATAGGCATTGTGTAAACTGAATTTTTTGCCGTTGGCTTGTGATTCAAGCTACTGAAAAAATCATACCAAACTTTTTACAAAGGAAAACAGGATGTTTTCCGCCCCGAGCACGTTGAAAAATGGATTTTGAATGTGCGAGGGTAGATTTTTTCAATGCTATGCTTTTGAACAAGCCACAAGGCAAGAAAGTCTTTTTCTTTTGGTTTCACCTTTTCTTTTGTGACGATTGACAAAAGAAAAGGTGAAGATAAAAGATTTTTGACAATACTGGAGTAAAAAATGAGTGAAACTTATAGCATCGCAATCAACTTTTTTCCTGATGAAGCAGTCAGGAATTTTAAAGAAGAACTTGAAAGGTTTGGTTTTAAAGAAGAAAAATCGAGAACCGGCATGATAATGGGAAAGGTTAAAGATTGCTTCGATAGTGAATTTTACATCGGAGAAATTTTAGTATCGGAAACTTATGTATCTTTCAAGGATAAAAAGGGCTACGGAATAACAACAGGATATTCAACTGATAGGTCATTCATTCTTGCCTGTCTTGATGCAATTGAAGATACAGAAGAAATAGAATTAATAAAAATCATAAAAGAGTGGTTCAACTCAAATATTCATTATTATCAAGAAAATGTGGAAAAGGAAAAGAAAATGTTCGCAAGCACAAAAGTCAATTTTGGTCTTATGGTGGAAGGTTAATATGTTTGATGAAGTAATAGTTACACAAAAAACATTCAGAATCCTTATGAATGCAATGGCAAATCCGGGTAAATTTTATAGCACTATTATGGAGGAAAATCTTTCAACACTTGAAAAAATATGTCTTACACTCCTTGACCATGAAGTAAGATTTTCAATTGTTGGAGAAAAAGTAAAAGAAGAAAATATAAATAGAATTATCTATCTTACAGGTTCAAGATACACAACAATTGAAGAAGCTGATTATGTAATATTAAATGGAAATGCACATAATGAAATATTAAATAATGTGAAAATCGGAACTCTTGAAGAGCCAGAAAATGGAGCCACTTTAATATACAACCTTGAAAAGAATAACCTTCCTCAGGTGAAATTAAAGATCTCAGGTCCTGGTATAAAAGACTTTATGGAAGTTAATTTAACAGGAATAACAAGAGAGGAAATAGAAAAAATAAAAAAGATAAATCTCTCTTATCCTCTCGGTGTGGACGTGATATTTTGTTATGAAGATGGGATTATGTGTTTACCTCGATCCACTATGATTGATATGGTGGAGTAGAAGTATTTTTTTCCACAACACCGAAGGCATTATGGGAAAAATACCTTAATATTTAAAGGGAGACAAAATGGGATATGTAGCAGTAAAAGGCGGTAGAGAAGCTATCGAAAATTCACTTGATTTTCTTGAATTTTTAAGAAGTAACGGAAGTTTAGAACCAATTTCCATTGATCAGATAAAAAACGAGCTTCATTTTTTAGTTGATAGAGTTATGTCTGAAGGTTCTTTATACTCACCAGACCTCGCTGCAATTGCTATAAAACAATCAGCAGGAGACACTTTTGAGGCGGCATTTATACTGAGAGCTTACAGAAGCACTCTACCAAGAATTGGCTATTCCACCACATCTGAAACAAAAGAGATAAGACTTTTGAGACGAATCTCCTCAGCATTCAAAGATGTTCCGGGTGGACAATTTCTTGGTCCATCAACCGACTATTCATTAAGGCTTTTAGACTTTGAGCTTTTAGAAGAAGACTCTGCTAAAGCCAGAGAAAGATTTAAAAGATTTTTAGAAAAGATTCCAGAGAATATAGAAATTCCAGAAGAATTTCCAAAACTCATAGAAATTTTAAGAAAAGAAAATTTTGTAGTCTCAAAGGATATTGTAACAAAAGACAAAGAATTATTTGATGTAACAAAGAATTCTCTCTCTTTTCCTTCACCAAGAAGTGCAACACTTCAAACAATGGCAAGAGGAGAAACAGGGGGAATGTTACTTTTAGCTTATTCTAACGTAAGAGGCTATGGTGTTTCTCATCCAACCATTGGAGAGTTAAGAGTTGGTTACATAAAATTCAAAATAAAACATCCATTCAAAGACAAAGAAATAACGTTTGCAGAAGTCCTTATAACAGAAGCAGAGCTATTATCTAAAATTACAAAGGCTGAAGGTGAACCAAAATTTCAGGTTGGATATGGTGTTTGCTTTGGTCACAATGAAACAAAGGCTATAAGTATGGCTATACTTGATATTGCTATGCGTGCTGAAAAAGTTATGTATCCTTCAGAGGATCAGGAATTTGTTTTAAGTCATATAGATGGAATTGAATCAATGGGATTTGTAAATCATTTTAAACTCCCGCACTATGTTACATTTTTATCAGAATTTGATAGATTAAGAAAATCCAAAAAAGAGAGTATCAAAAATGAAATTTAATTTTGCATTTCTCGATGAAAATACAAAAAAAGAGATAAGACGAAAAATACTCAAAGCAATTGCCATACCGGGACACCAGATTCCATTTGGTTCAAGAGAATTGCCAATAGCAAGAGGCTGGGGAACAGGCGGCATCCAGATAACACTTTCAATTATAGGTAAAGAAGATATATTGAAAGTCATAGATCAGGGAAGTGATGATAGTGTAAACGCAGTTAATATAAAGAAATTTGTAGAAAAGGTTGCTGGAGTAAAAACGACCACAGACACAAAGAAAGCCACAATAATTCAAACAAGACACAGGATTCCAGAGGAAAAGTTAAGAAACGACCAGATTCTTGTATTTCAGGTTCCTTTGCCAGAACCTTTAAGAATAATAGAACCTTCTGAAAGAGAAACAAGAAGAATGCACGCAGAGGCAGACTATAGTTCTATGTGGCTTTATCTATACGAAAGCATAGTTAAGTTTAAAGAGATAACAATAGGTGCAAGCTATCCAGTAATGGTTAATAAAAGATATATTATGTCTCCAAGCCCCATACCAAGATGGGATATTCCAAAACTTAATAATGCCGAATGTCTCTACCTTTTTGGAGCGGGAAGAGAAAAGAGAATTTACGCCATTCCACCATGGACAACTGTTGAACCAATTGAATTTGAAGACTTTAAATTCAGAGTTGAGGATTTTGCTGGGAATGTATGCCACGAATGTGGAAGCAAAGATACATTCCTTAATGAAATTATCGATGAAGCAAGCGGTAAAAGAATCTGGCTTTGTTCTGATACATCATACTGTAAGAAAGTAAAATATGGAGGAGAAATTGAAGCCAATACTTGAAGCAAAGAACATCTGGAAGATATTTGGGAAAGGTTGCAAAAATTGCTTTTCGATAGATGAAGAAAAAAATGGAAATATTTGCAAATACTGCGGTTCCGTAATAGGTTGTAGAAATATTTCCTTTGAAGTCTATAAAGGAGAAGCACTTGGCATTGTTGGAGAAAGTGGTTCTGGCAAGACAACTCTACTTAAAATTTTAAATTTTGACATAGAACCTACATTGGGAGAGTTAAGAGTTAACATTGAAAAAGAAGATGTTTTTGGTAGCGATTTGATTAACTTTATCTTTCAAAAAGATATTAACTTATTTAATCTTTCACCTTATGAAAAAAGGCTTGTGAGAAATTTTCTTATGGGAATAGTTTATCAGAATCCATTTTTAGGCTTAAGAATGAATGTCACTGCTGGTGGAAATATTGGTGAAAGACTTATAATGGCAGACATAAAAAATATAGAAAAGATAAGAAATCGTGCAAAAGAGTTATTCATAAAAACAGAAATACCTGTTGAGAGGATTGATGAGTATCCAGCCATTTTCAGCGGAGGAATGCAACAAAGAGTTCAAATTGCAAAGGCACTTTCGATAAAACCTATATTTCTCTTTCTTGATGAACCTACAACCGGGCTTGACTTATCCGTTCAGGCAAGAGTTTTAGACCTTATAAAGAATTTACAAAAAGAGATGCAACTAACAATGATTGTCGTATCACATGATTTGGGAATAATAAAGCATCTTACCACAAGGAGCATAGTAATGAAGGATGGAAAGATTGTTGAAGCTGGACTTACAGATCAGATCTTAGAAGATCCACAGCACGAATTTACTCAAGTTCTTGTGAATTCAAGTTTATAAGGGTAAGAATATGTTAAAAGTAGAAAACTTAACAAAAAGATTTAAAATCCACCAGCTTGGAGGAAAGATCATCCAAGGCTTTGTGGATGTCAACTTTGAAGTTAAAGAAGGTGCATCTCTCGGCATTTCAGGGCCAAGTGGAGCAGGAAAGAGTTCAATATTGAAGTGTATATACAGAACTTACATTCCCACAGAAGGAAATATATGGTATGAATCAGAACTTTATGGAAATGTTAATCTTTCAACCTTGAAAGAACACCTTATAACGAAGATAAGAGAGCTTGAAATAGGTTATATAAGCCAGTTTTTGAAAGTTATTCCAAGAGTTTCAGCACTTGATATTGTTGCTAATCCATTGATAGTAGAAGGTGTGCCTGAGAAAGAAGCTAAAGAAAAGGCTATCGAACTTTTAAAAAGACTTGGAATTTCACAAAACCTTTTTGATGCATATCCAGCCACTTTCAGTGGAGGTGAACAACAAAGAATAAATATAGCAAAAGCTATAATAAAAGCACCAAGACTCTTACTGCTTGATGAACCAACTGCTTCACTGGATAGCAAGGCTACTGAAATTGTCCTTACGTTGTTTAAAGAATTAAGAGAAAAAGGTTGCACAATGATAGGAATTTTTCATGATAAAGAGATACTTAAAAAGTTCAGTGATGAGATTTATTACTTAAATATAGATATGTAGGTATGCTATGGCAATGCCAGAGGCATTGCCATAGCATACCTACCTGAAAAAGGAGTGGATTATGAGAAAAGATAACTCATTTCAAATATTAAATGCAAACTTAGTTCTTGAAAATGAAGTATTAAAAAATACTTCAATTTACATAGAAGAGGGAAAAATTAAAGAAATTGGCAATAGTGTTTATCCAGACATTTATACTATTTATGCAGACGATTATTATGTTCTTCCCGGGTTTGTTGACTTACATTGTGATGCCATAGAAAAGGAAATAGAGGTGAGGCCTAATGTTTACATTCCTATTGAAATTGCCATTACAGAACTTGATAAAAAAATGGCAATGGCCGGCATAACAACAATATTTCACTCCATTTCTTTTGCCGAAAACTTTGCTAATCAAGCCGTTTTAAGAACTATGAGTATGGCAGATAAGATAATACAAAAAATAAAAGAAATGTCAGAAAAATTAGGTGTTGATAATAGAATCCATTTAAGATACGAAATAACCTACACAGACGCAATTCCTGTAATTGAAGAACTTATAAAAAAATCATATATTGACCTTCTTTCAATTATGGATCACACTCCGGGACAGGGACAGTTTAAAACATTTGAGCAGTTTAAAAATTACTATCAGTCTCATTTCAAAGAAAATTCAGACCAGATTCAACTTGTGATAGAAAACAAACAAAGGTCAAGGGAGAGTTTCGGTCTTTACAATGCCAGAAAGGTATCAGAAATGTGCAAAAGGTATAACATTCCACTTGCAAGCCATGATGATGACACAATTGAAAAACTTAACTTTGTTTCAGAATGTGGGGCTGTAATTTCTGAATTTCCAATGAGTATGGAGGTTGCAAAATATGCCCACGAAAACGACATAAAAGTTGTCGTAGGTTCACCAAATATCGTGAGAGGCGGTTCTCACAACAACAACCTTAGTGCTTTGGATATTATAAAATCTGGATATGCAGATATAGTTTGTTCTGACTATATTCCTTCTACACTTATCTACGCATTTTCAAAGATTTACAAAGAAAATATCCTTTCTCTGCCAGAAATTTCAAAAATGTTCAGTCTTAATCCGGCAAAAGCAATAAAACTTGAAAATATTGGTAAAATAGAAAAAGATTATAAAGCAAATCTCATAGTTGTAGATTTAAAAGGTGAATTACCAAGAATTATGAAAACTTTTGTAAATGGAGTGGAGGTTTATTCATCATGCATAATAAAATAGGTATAAAAATAATAGGTGCAAATTCAAAGAAAGGTTTAAAAAATGTAAGCAAATTTCTTGAGTTTATTGAAAAAATTGGCTACAGAGCAATAGAAATAAGGCCTGATGACTTTGATTTAATCGAATGTGGTAATATTAATGAAAAATTTTTAAAAGAGGTTGTTAAAATTATTGAAGTCTTTGAATTTGAAATAAGTGTCCATGTACCAATAAGATTAAACCTTTTCAATAAAGAGCAAAGACAAATACATGAAAAGGTCTTGATTTCATCTCTTGAAATATGTAGAGAATTAGGTTCTCAAATGCTTGTTTATCATCCGGGTAGATATGTCGATAACGTAGAATTTCCAAGATTTGGCAAACCAGAATTAAGTCGTGATGAAAAAAACGAACTTATGGAGATGGAAAGAGAGAAAATCTCATCCTTAGCAAAAAAATATGAGGACGTCACTATTGCCATCGAAAACCATAGGCCATACCTTGATTATTCTCCATATTCGTATGGAGAATTTATAGATGAATTAATATTTCAGGTAAAAAAAATAAACCAAAAAAATGTCAAGATTACACTTGACACTGGTCATTTAAACCTGAGTGCAAAATATCACAATTTCGACATAATAAAAGCCATAAAAGATGCAAAACCTTATACTTCACATGTTCATCTTCAGGACAACCACGGCATAACAAATTTTTATACAGAGAAAGACAAAGGAGAAATGCTTCCCTTTGGAAGGGGTGATGAACATATTGTCCCCGGCAGAGGAAACTTCCCTTTCAAGGAATTTTTTAAAATCTTTAATGATTACAATGGAATGTATACAATAGAGCTATCCTCAAGGTATCTTGTAAAAGAAAAGATAAAAGAGGCGTATGAGTACGTAAGTAATTTTGTATAAAATTAATATAAAGATTGCCCGAAAAGGAGATTGCTTCGCTTCGCTCGCAATGACATAAAAGTCCGTCATTACGAGACTTCGGAGAAGTCGAAGTAATCTCACGATGTCAGAAAACTGACTTTTTGGACTATGTTGGTTTTTGTGATTTATTTTCATAGACAACTTAGTAGATTAAAATCACTGCCAATAGCGAAGTCTGGCATAGAAACGCCGGCAAAAACGAGGTGTAAGAGCGGTGTTGTTTGAACAGAATGGACTTTTGCAATCTATAGGCTAAGGAATCACCGTCCGCAAGCATTGTTGCTTTTACTTTTAAGCGGAACTGGATTTTATCAGTGGGTACCCAGCGATTGGGCTTAACTTTTCTATTGTTGGCGAAGCCAACAATAGAAAAGTCTATACTTTTGAGATGGGCTGATAAAATCCAGTGGAGCGATTTAACTACCGAACCCCACACCATTTTGTTAAACTATTTCAACTAAAACCAGACAAAATGGTGTGGG